>JBEKYH010000056.1:0-15208 GCA_049511115.1 Tepidisphaeraceae bacterium
AATTAAACCTCGACCAAAAAAATATACAAAGACACAAACACAATAACCCAACACGACACAAATACGATCATAATGAAAATGGCCATAATGTTCTTGTTTCCTTGAAGATGAGACTTTGCACATTCAGTTACCGCCATTGGCCCGCAGCCGTTTAATCGCAACATAAACGGCGGCGGCTCCAGCGCGTAAGACGTATAGAAAATCACACGTCGTAGCGGAAGCGAGGATTTTGATGTCGCGTTCCTTTGCAAAGTGCATCGTGCCGGTGGTGTTGGCGTTTCTGGTGTTTGGCGGAAAGCAAATAGGTTTTGCCCAGACGCCAAATCCGGCCGGGCCGGATGTGACCGTAACCGAGGATGCGGCTGGTTTCACGCTCGCCAACGGAACCGTCACTGCCCATGTGGCCAAAAGCACGGGGGTATTAACGTCGCTTTTGTATAAGGGAACTGAGACGCTCTACACCGCATCGGGAAGCGTCGGCTGCTATTGGTCGCAGGATGCCACGCGCGGCACGAAAATCGTCACGAGCATCACGATCGATCCCAAAACCAACAACGGCGATCGCGCCGAGGTCTCGGTGAAGGGGATTCACCGCGCGGATATCTCCTGTGATGTCGATCTGCGTTTTTGCATGGGCCGCGGGGAATCGGGGATTTATACCTACTGCGTTTTTGACCATCTCGCGGAATACGCCGGCATGTCGATGCCCGAATCGCGCTGGGTCGCCAAGTTGGCCGACTATTTTGACTGGACCGAAGAGGACAGCCCGAAAATCATGCGCGAGGTGCCCAAGGCGATGATCGGCCACCTTTACAAGTTTGCCCAATCCCCGTTCGAGTACCCCGCCTATGGCTGGGCCAGCCCCGAAAAGGGGATCGGCATCTGGTTGATCAACGCCAGCTCCGAATACATCGGCGGCGGAGCCACCAAGACCGACTTCCTGGCGCACCGCGACACCAATGAAATCGCCGCCCCGTGCATCTTGAATTTCTGGAAGGGAAGTCACTTTGGAGGCGGCACCGTGTCGGCGGCAGCAGGTGAACACTGGACAAAGGTGATCGGGCCGATGTTTCTTTACTGCAACTCCGGAACTGAGCCGATTGCGATGTTTAACGATGCAAAGAGCACGGCACAGGCGGAAATCGCCAAATGGCCCTATGAATGGGTGAGCGGAGTCGAGTACGCCAAGCACAGCGAGCGAACCACGGTGACGGGGCAGATAGCCCTGGTCGATCCGCTGGCGCCCGATGCGAAATTGTCGAACTTGCTGGTGGGCTTGGCCCATCCGGCCTATTCCCCGGCCAACGCGGGGCGTCGGGGGGGCGGGGGAAACGCCGCCGGCGGGGCCGGAAATGCAGGCCGCCTCGTCGATTGGCAATCCGATGCCAAATACTACCAATACTGGACACATGGCCAGGACGACGGCAGCTTTTCGATCCCTAACGTAACTGCCGGTACATACACGCTTCACGCCATCTCAGACGGCGTTTTGGGCGAGTTCGCCAAGGCCGACATCACCGTCGAAGCCGGCAAGCCCATTGATCTCGGCAAGTTGACCTGGACGCCGATCCGCCGCGGCAAGCAAGTCTGGGACATCGGCATTCCCAATCGCAACGCCAAGGAGTTCACCTATGGCGATAAATACTTCGACCCAAATTCAGAGCTTTTGTACCCCAAGATGTTTCCCAATGACGTGAATTTCATCATCGGCCAAAGCGATACGCATAAGGATTGGTTTTATCAGCAGTTACCCCATGCGACCGATGACTCAGGGCAACTCAATGGGAACGCCGGCGTCACCGGATCGGGACGGGCTACTCCGTACAATATCCATTTCCAGATGCCCGCGGACCCCAAAGGCAAAGCCACCCTGCGCGTGGCGATCTGCGGCTCGGGGGCGAGGTCGATTGCCGTAACCGTCAATGATAAACCCGCGGGCCAGATCAATCTCATGGGACAGGATACGGTCATCACCCGTCAGGGAAGTCAGGGAATCTGGTACGAGCGGGAGGTTCCCTTCGATGCGACGCTGATGAAGCAAGGCGAGAACGTCATGACGCTGACCGTCCCGGCTGGGCCAGTGAATAATGGCGTCTTGTACGACTATCTGCGACTGGAACTCGATGAATCAGCCCAGCCAGCGGCCAATCCGTGAACAGGGCAATCGCTTTTGGCCAGGTTCCTCTGGTCCCCTCTCCATGTACTCAGGGAGAGGGTTGGGGTGAGGGTTCTTCGCCTTTCGCCACAATTGAGCGTCACACCCGATTGCCCTGAGGAGGGGGCGCGGGTGATTCGACATAATTGCGTTTTCGAGATATCTTCAACACACAACACGTTCATGGTTTGAGGGTACAACGTAGGGGGAGTGTCATATCGGAGCGGCAGAGACGCCTAATCTGGGAGCAGCGGAATGCTATTTCGTAGCACAGTTGCGGCAATCATCGTCCTGGTGATCGTTATAGCATTTCGCGCGACAAGCCCGGCAACGGCATCCGAACAATCCACGAAAAGTTTAGACACCCAGTTCACCGACACGGTGCACCCGTTCCTTGCCACCTATTGCATTAGTTGCCACAGCGGCGATAAGCCAAAGGGGGATTTTGATCTAAAAGCCTACACCGGGCTGGCCAGCGTCGAAGCGGATTCCGGGCAATGGACGATCCTGCGGGAAAAGGTCTCCGCCCGGCAAATGCCGCCGGATGACGCCAAGGCCCATCCCAGCCCCAAGGAGCGGCAGGCGATCGTCGATTGGATCAATGCCGTTCGCATTGATATTGCCAGGAAAGACGCCGGTGATCCCGGTGTTGTATTGGCGCGGCGGCTGAGCAACTCCGAATACGATTACACCATTCGCGATCTCACGGGCGTCGATATTCAGCCCACGCGCGAGTTCCCGGTCGATCCTTCCAACACCGCCGGGTTTGATAATTCGGGTGAATCACTGGCCATGTCGCCGGAACTGCTGAACAAGTATCTCGCGGCGGCGCGCGAGGTTGCCGATTACATGTATCTCAAGCAGAAAGGGTTTGCCTTCGCACAGCACACGATGCTTTCGGAGTCCGACCGCGATCAGTTCTGTGAGAATCAGATCGTCGATTTCTACCACGCCCAGGACACTGACTATGCCGACTACTTCCAGGCCGCCTGGCGATATAAGAATCGAGCCGCACTGGGCAAGCCGAACGCGACCATGGCCGACATCGCGGCTGACTCCAACGTAAGCGCGAAGTACCTGGCGAGCATCTGGGGAATCGTCGAAGAGGCGACCGACACGGTTGGCCCGGTCGCCAAATTACAAACCATGTGGCGTAATCTGCCCGCGCCGGATCCGGCAAAACCAGACATTGCCCGTCAGGGTTGCGAGCAGATGCGCGACTATGCCGTTGCGCTGCGCAAGAAAATTGAGATGCGATTCACGGGGATTCAGGGAGCCGGCGGCGAGGCCGGGCCGATCTGGCTCAACACGCAGTATGCGATCCATCGCATGAATTACGATCCGGCGCAGCTACAGATCGTCGGAGGTGCGCCGACGACTCGGCCCGCGGCGCTGGCAGCAACTGTCGCCAATTCACCAGTCACGCGGCCGGCTGCGGCGGCCCGAGTGGCAGTGGCCAGCGCCAACTTGCCCGGCACGCGGCCATCCACGCTTCCCAGCGGGGCTTTGGCGCTGGGTCGAGGCGGACGTGGCGGGCGAGGGGGCGCTGCTCGGGGTGGCCGAGGTGGACGCGGCGGCGGCGCGGGGGCCATCGCCAATGTCCCCGGTGATCCGGACCTTGTGGTGCCCGCGGCGCAGCGCGATGCGTACGCGGCGTCGTTCGCGAAATTCGCCGCAGTGTTTCCAGACCGGTTTTACACCTCCGAGCGAAGCCAGAATTATTTCAACATCGGCAATGCGACCGGCCACCTGTTGAGCGCCGGCTTCCTCAATCGGATGGGGTATTTCCGCGACGATGTCCCGCTCTATCAACTCGTCCTGGACAAGAGCCAGCAGGACAAATTGGACGAGATGTGGCGCGACATGGATTTCATCGCCTCAACGACCAAGCGAACTTACCTGCAATCGTTTGACGTGAAGAGCGCCGGGTTCCGCGCCATTATGGGTGACGACGTCGCCCCTGGCGACGAACTGGCGAGCGCGGAAAATATCAAGAAGTACGAAGACGGCCTCCTGGATCGGGCGGGCCGCGCCAGCCCCGTGGCAGTCCAGGCGACGAAGGACTGGTTTACCTCGATCAACGATGCCATTCGCTGGGCCGAGAAAGCGCGCGTCGATGCTGAGCCGAGCCAGCTTGCGGCGCTTCAGGACTTCGCAGCCCGTGCATATCGGCGGCCTTTGACGCAGGCCGATCGCGACGATTTATTATCGTTTTATAAGTCGTGCCGCGACACCGAGAGCATGGATCATGAGTCGGCGATGCGCGAATCGATCGTCTACGTTCTCATGAACCCGTACCTAACGTACCGGATCGATCTGGCGGCGCCTGACAAGCAGATTCATACGCTGTCAGACTACGATCTGGCCAGCCGATTGAGTTACTTCCTCTGGGCGAGCATGCCCGACGACGAGTTGCTGAGCCATGCGGCCGCGGGCGATTTGCACAAGCCCGAGGTCCTCCTGGCGCAAACGCGCCGGATGCTAAAGGACGCGCGCATCCGGGATATGGCGATTGAGTTCGGCGGCAACTGGCTTGAATTCCGCCGCTTTGAGGACATCAAATCGGTCGACCGGGAACGATTCCCGCAGTTCACCGACGATCTGCGCGAGGCCATGTACGAAGAGCCGATCCGCTTCCTGGTGGATGTGATTCAGAATGATCGTTCTGTGCTCGATTGTTTGTATGCCAACGACACATTCGTGAATTCCACGCTGGCCAAGCATTATGGGATTCCGCTCTCAGACCTGGCGCCGAATCAGTGGGTGCACATCGATGACGCCAGCGCCTATTCGCGCGGGGGGGTTCTGCCCATGGGGGTGTTCCTGACCGAAAATGCGCCGGGACTGCGGACCAGTCCGGTGAAGCGCGGGCATTGGCTGGTGAAGGATATCCTTGGCGAGCAGATCGCGCCCCCGCCTCAGGGGGTTCCGCAGTTGCCGACGGACGAGGCCAAACTCGATTTGCCGCTGCGGGATTTGCTGGCCCAGCATCGGGCCGACCCGAGTTGCGCTGCCTGCCATGCGCGGTTTGATTCACTTGGACTGGTCTTTGAAGGCTACGGGCCGATTGGCGAAGCGCGCGTCAAGGACCTGGCCGGTCACGCCGTCGATGCCAGCGCCACCTTCCCTGACGACGGCGGCGACGGCGCTGGCCTTGCCGGCGTGCGGAAGTACATCCGCGACCATCGCCAGGACGATTACATCAATACCCTGTGCGGCAAACTGCTGGTGTACGCTTTGGGTCGCAGCCTGATCCCGGCGGACGACCTGATGATTCAGCAGATGCACGAGAAGGCCGCCGCCGACGGCTATCGATTTGACACGCTCGTCGAAACCATCGTCACCAGTCCTCAATTCCTCACCAAGCGAGGCCGTGACGCCGTCGCTGATATTCATTGAGAGGTGCATGCCCATGAGTCAGAATCAACCTTCGCGTCCTGCCAAGTCCCGCGGGATTGACCGGCGAACGTTCCTGCGCGGGGTCGGAGTCACCATGGCTCTGCCGTGGCTCGAATCATTACCCTCCTGGGGCGCGGAGACTTCAGCGGCAAGCGGCGCCGCCGCCACCATGCCGGCAGCGGCATTCCCCAAGCGCTTTGGCGTGATGTTCATGGGAAACGGCATCAGCCCGCCGTCCTGGTCTGCCAAGGGCAATGGCGCGGATATGCAACTCAGCAAAACCCTCAAGCCAATGGAGCCTCTGAAGGCAAAGATCAACGTCATCGACGGCCTGTACAACAAGGTCGGCCGCGGCAACGGCATTCACCCCGCGCAGACGGGCAACCTCCTCACCGGCGTGCCGATCACCAAGGGCGCGCTCATTCATAGCGGCGTCAGCATGGATCAGGTGCTGGCCAATCACGTCGGGCAGGACACGCACCTCCCCAGCATGGTGCTGGCCTGTGAGCAACCGCTGAATGGGTATCACGAATCCAACTTCTCCTGCGCCTACAGCTCGCACATCTCCTGGCAAAACCCAACTTCGCCAATGCCCAACGAAATGTACCCCTCGCTGGCATTCGACAGCCTCTTTGAAAACAGCGGAAATCTCCGCAACATCAGCATCCTCGACCGGCTGAAGGAGCATGCCCAGGACCTGAGCAAGCAGGTCAGCACCAGCGACAAGGCCAAGCTCGACGAATACCTGACCAGCGTGCGCGAGGTGGAACGAAGCGTCGAGCGGATGCGCGTGGACAAGGATAAAGCCGATGACAGCGCCAAGGCCAAGGGAATCCCTGCGATCACCATGAAGCGGCCGGACAACGGCCTGCCCGAAGATTTCCGCGACCACGCCAAATTGATGTGCGACATCATCGCCCTGGCCTTCCAGACGGATAAGACCCGCATCGTTTCGCTGCTCACCGCGCGCGATCTGTCAACGCTCTATTATCCGTTCCTCGGCGTGACATCCGGCCATCACGACGCCTCCCATCAGGAAAACGGCGACGGCTACGAGGCCATCTCGCGCATGCACGTGGGATTCTTCGCTTACCTGGCTCAAAAATTGGATTCCATGCAGGAAGGCGAGGGGACAGTGCTCGACAACTCCTGCCTGATGTTCCTGTCCAACATGTGGTCCGGCCACAATCACGACAACACCAAGGTGCCGATGGTTCTGGCCGGCGGACTCGGTGGCACGATCGAGACCGGCCGCACCCTCGACTATTCCGACGCCGGCGATGACAACCGCCAGCTTTGCAGCCTTTACCTTGGAATCATGGACCGGATGGGCGTGAAGCTGGATTATTTCGGCGACGCCGACACGCGGCTGGCGAAGTTCTGATTCCGCCTGCGGTCGTTACGGAAGATTAATCACGTATTTGACGAGACTCGCGTCAGTGGCCACCACGGGAAAGCCGAAGGAGCCGCTCTGTACGACCGCGCCTCCGCGTTGTACGGTCCACTTAATCACATCGGATTTGCGATTAATCTTTGAAATCTGCGTGTCCGCCACCGGCGCCGGCGGATCGTCGTTTCTGCTGAACGTGACAGTCGTGTCGGGCTTGTTGCATTCGGGGCCCTTTTCAAAATGCACCGATGCGCAATAGGTTGATGGATCAATCGGCGGCGGATCGTCTGTTAAATCGGCTGTGGGGGAGACCACATAGTTAGGGGAAATGACTATTTTTTTGTTGGCGCAGACGAGGACGATTTTTCCGATCGGGGCGCGATCACTGGTGAGAAGATCAAAGACGTTGATATCTGAGTTGTAATAGGCCGCGTCGAAGCGCGTGTTGCCGTACATGCGCTGCTGGTTGGGAGAATCCTTCGCCAGCGAGATTTCGTGCGTAACCGGATTGAACTCAAATTCCTCCACGAGAAGCGGCTGGCCGTGATGGTCGTCGCGCAATACACCGCCTTCAACCGTGGGAGTTATCAATATCGGATACTTGGACGGCTTGCCCAATTCGATATCCGCCGCCGAGGAAGGGGCCGTGGTTGCCTGCCCCTGGGCAAAGTGAACCAAGGCAAATCCGCTGGCGAGAATCAAAGCCGCCAGCGCCCTGCCGCACCGAGGAAATCTTCGCGACCTCATATTCGGCTCCTTCGCGTTCGACGTGATCTTCTGTGAGTAGAAGATTACCCCATTCCGGCCGGCCTGCAAGACATGTAAGGAATGAAAGAAAACCGCACGCTATTGATCGGACGCTTCCGGCACAAGGCAGACCAGGCGCAGACCCACGTGGCTGTTGCGATAATAGATCGGGGTGGCCACTCGACCAGCCGAGCGCAGCTCGTGGGGAAGCCCAACCCACGACTCGCCACGCAGCACCGCGGCTTCCCCGCTCGTCGGCCCGGTCGGGTCCGTGGCGTCGCCGGGAGCATAGCTGCCAAACCAATCAGCGCACCACTGACACACATTGCCGTGCATGTCGTACAAGCCCCAATTATTGGGTTTCTTCTGGCCGACGGGATGACTGTGGTTGCCTGCATTGTCCAGATACCACGCATAGTCCCCCAGTTTGGCCGGATCATCGCCGAAGTAGTAATCCGTAGTCGTTCCCGCGCGGCAGGCGTATTCCCATTGTGCTTCAGTCGGAAGTTCAAACACCTTCCCTGGGACCTTCTTCGCCAGCGCCTGGAGGAATTCCTGGCAATCTTCCCAGCTCACTTCCTCCACCGGATTCGTCGGCCCCTTGAATTGGGAGGGATTATCCCCCATCACTGCCTGCCACTGCGCTTGGGTGACGGAATATTTGCCCATATAAAACGGCCTGGTAAGCGTCACTTTGTGAACCGGCTTCTCGTTGTCTTCCCCCTTGTCCGAACCCATCGTGAACGACCCGGCGGGAATAAGCACCATATCCATCGACACCCCGCCGCCCAGGTCGACCGTCATCGTTTCCCTGGCCGAGGGGCTAGTGGTCGGTGATTCGTTAACGACGGTGCTGCACGCGCTCAGCGCCAGGATCGCCAATCCGCAACAAGCGACAATGTAAGCTACTCGCATTTGGTTTCTCCTCGCTGGATGCTTGGCCGGATGCGACCGCCAATAAAAAATCCCCGGATACTTCCGAGGATTACTGCACCGGGCCGATGCTTGCCAAAAGAGCGGATACCCCCAAGGGGAGTCGAACCCCTGTCCTCTGGCTGAGAACCAGATATCCTGGGCCACTAGACGATGGGGGCTGCTAGTGCGATGGCTGGGATGATAGACGCCAGCCCCAGCGGCATCAAGCCGGGACTTCACAATTCATTTCCTCAACTCCCCCACCAGATGCCCCAGCTCCGGCAAAATCAGTTTGGTCATGGCTAATTCTACCGCCT
Organism: Tepidisphaeraceae bacterium; assembly: GCA_049511115.1. GTDB lineage: Bacteria > Planctomycetota > Phycisphaerae > Tepidisphaerales > Tepidisphaeraceae > JBEKYH01. The sequence continues at coordinate 8,924 of JBEKYH010000056.1, forward strand.
TGGTTGAGCCCGGCATGGAAAAGAGGAGTTTGCCGCGGGCAATCCCCCCTGCCGCCCGGCTGAGCATGGCGCCGCTGCCGATCTCCTGCCAGCTCAGCATCCGGAACAGCTCGCCGAACCCGTCGATCGTGAACTCCAGGCGGGGGCGCACCACCTCCATGGTCCGGTCGCGGCGGCTGATGCCGGTGCCGCCGTTGGTGAGGATGGCCTGCACGTCGGCGTTGCCGAGGAATTTGCCGAGGAGGGCGTCAAAGGTCGCTGGGTCGTCGGGGATGATGCGATAGTCGATCGTCTTATGGCCGGCTTCACCCAGCAGCCGCTGAATCGCCGCGCCGCTGGTGTCGTTTTCGATTGTGCGGGTATCGCTGAGGGTGATGACCGCGCATCCAACCGACAATCCGGCGGCGCCTTGTTGGTGGCTTTCGTATGACATGGCAGGCCTCTTGTAAAATCCAACTTCCGAAAGCGACAACAACCGCGCGCCCTCTGGTCCCCTCTCCATGTACTCAGGGAGAGGGTTAGGGTGAGGGTGTTTTTTTTCGCGCAAACGTCACGCGGTTTGCCGAAGAACCCTCACCCCCGCCCTCTCCCTGAGTACATGGAGAGGGAGAGAATCCGAACGCCGCTTCACGGCTGCGTTGCCGCGGCTGGCTTGCCGACCGTCAGGGTGAAAATGACGTCGCCCTTGTGGGTGACTTTGTCCGTCTCCACGCCGCCATTATCCACGCCGTCGGGGCCAATGCTATAGACAATCCACCGGTTGCCTTTGACGACAAAGCGCAGTGGATTGCCGTCGAAGGGATCAAGCGGCACGGCGTCCAGATATGCCGGAACCAGATCGGCCAAATGCGAAGGGAAGGCACCGTGATCGAGGCGGTAGCGGGTCATGGCAAGAGCCGTCTGGTCGCAGGAGTCGAGGGCTTCGGCTGTCGCGATGGTGGCCAAGGAATGCAGAAATGCGGAATTCAGCAAATAAACCAACAGGCCCTTATGAGGTCGGCCAGGGATAGCGGATTCCTTGAGTTCCGAAAGCCCCGACTCCGCTTTGAAATACGGCTCCAATGTCATCTGTTGAACGCGGTACAACAGATCGAGATATGCATCTATTTCGTCGGGAAGCATAAAATCCCGCAGGGGAAATGGCATGATTTCCGACATAGCGGGGGTCTTTTCCTGGGACGTGGAGGGCATCAGCGTCATCGTCCCGCCTGCCATCGCTCGAATATTGGACAGGCCGTAATATTCCTCCCCCTGCCACGCCCGGCGCATGGCCAGCCGCATGGCGCTGATGTCGTCAAAATTCACGTCCGCCAATTCCTGCGGCCGCGTTACAAAGGGCAATACGTACTGCAGCGTCCTGCCGGCCAGATCATCGATCCCAATCGCCACCAGACCGGAGATCATCATGGGCCGCTGTCCGAATTGACGGCTCATCCGCTTCATGTCCATTACGTCCTGCAGCGCCGCCGCCACTCGGCCACTAGACGCCTCATTGCACGCATCCAGGCCCAGAACACCCGCCGCAGCTCGCTCGACGTTGAGCTGTGCCAGCAACGGGTCCAGAAAGACTGACTGCAAATCCTGCTCAAATCGGCACGATGGAAGCATCGCGGCCCGGCGCAGGAGAGCGATGGTCTTCGATTGACGGGCCAGATACGCCTTCATCGCCGGTTCATCGGGGATAAACGTGTTACCGTGGCCGGGGGGCCAGCTTTGCAGATCGTCGGGGTGATCCCCACGCAGTAAATCGAAGGCCTTTTCGTAGAGCGGCGCCGCATTTTCAGCATCCGACGTAATCGCCGGCATCTCCGCGATATACAGCGTCTGCGCCTCCAGCGCCACATTATCCGCCCTGGCCAGGACGGCGACGTCGATATTCCAAAGCGTCATCCCCGCTGCCGCCATCGCCACCAGGCATGCCCCCGCCAGCGGCGCGCGCTTCCACTCTACCGCCAACGCCGGCATCCCGCCCCGAGCGCGAGCGCCATAAATCGCCATCACCACCGCGCCGATCGCAAAGGCGATCCAAAGTGAAATCGCGTAACCGAACCAATCCGAATCGATATTCGACACGTATTTCAACAGGGCCGTATACATCGCAAGCAATCCCAGAATCACGCCGGGAACCATGATGACGATGAATATCGGACGAATAAAAAGCCACCGCCGCTGGACCCGGACAGCGCCCGGCATCCACATGGCAACCCAAAGTAGCGACGCGAGGAGTATTTCGATCCAGAGGAGCCAGTAGCTCATTGGAGGATTCCTTTTTCGATTTCGTCGATCTGCTGCATTTCCCGCGACGGATCGCCACGCACGACGGGCGCGATGCCGCCCCTGAATTCCGTCGCCGAACCATCGACAAGGGCCAGGTTCAGGGCAACCAACACTGCCGCCGCGACGGCCGCCCAGCACCAGCCGTTGCAGGAAACCGAAGCGGACGGATGCGCCTGGGCTTTTGCCTCCATCGCCAATTCGGCGTGAACCGCCGACAGCACGTGAGCTCGCACTTCTGTGGCCGCGCTTTGACTCGCGGCACTGTCGCCGCGGCGGGCGAGCAATCGATTCTCCAAGTCAGCCAGTTCCGGCGGCAGAGGATGTTCATTCATATCGCGCCCCATATTCATCCCTCCAATTGCCGCCGAAGTTTCTCCAGCGCATAGCGATACCGGCTCGCCGCCGTGTTCAAGCTCACATTCAAAACCATGCCGATCTGCGCGAACGTCAGCCCGCCATCGATCTTGAGTGCAATGACCTCGCGCTGTTCCGCCGGGAGGGAGTTCAACGCCTCCTCCAAACCATCCGGCGAACTCGCGACTTGCGATTGGGACGTTACCGGAGCCATTTGCCGCAGATGTCGCTGCTCGGTGCGCTGCCTCTCAATACGCCGCCCGACGATATGCCGCAGCATGACGAACACGTAGGCATCCAAATCCCGCACCCGTCTCAACTGATCGCGCCGCCGCACCAACTCCACAAACACATCCTGCACGGCGTCCTCAGCTTCGGCTGATGAATGCAGCCTCACCCGCGCCACGCGCAGGAGCGACGCGCCAAGTCGGTCATACAAGGCGGCGAAGCCATCCGCCCGACCATCAGCCAATGCGCTCGCGAGCGGGTTAGCTGGGGGATTGGTCATGCCTTCCGCCTGTTAAGAGGAGTCTCGGAGGGTCTTTTGTCTAACAAATTTTGATTTATGCAAATAAGGAGGATGGGTAAACCGGCCGCGTTTGAGGAAATCAGGCGGCGTCTTATCTTCCCCCGCCCCCGGTATTTCCGGGGGAAGGATGGGGAGGGGGCCGTCTTGCTGAAGGCGCGACCGGGGGTGTGGGCCGGTTTGGCTACCCCCCTCCCCGCCCCTCCCCCGGAAATACCGGGGGCGGGGGGAAAAGGGGAAAGGCGCGTTATGCACTATCGCTCGTCTCGCGCGCCAGGAGATGGGCCAGGGCTTCGCCAATGTCGGGATAGCCGAAGACGAAGCCATTTCCGAGCAACCTTTGGGGCGTCACGCGGGTGCTCGTCAGCAACAGTTGATCCGCCATTTCGCCGAGCAGCAGCCGTGCCGCAAAGGCCGGCATGGCGAATACCGTGGGCCGATGCAATGTGCGGCCCAGCGCCTTGGTCAACTGCGCGTTAGTGACACTCTGTGGCGCGACCACGTTCACCGGCCCCGCAAACGTGCTGTGTTCCAGCAAATGCATCACGGCGGCGATCGCATCATCGAGGGTGATCCAACTGACGTATTGCCGTCCATTTCCAAGGTTTCCGCCCAACCCGAATCGAAAGGGTGGGACCATCTGCGCCAACGCGCCGCCGGCGGCGCTTAGGACAACGCCGAACCGCATATTCACCACGCGAATGCCTGCTTCGACGGCGGGAGCGCAGGCGGCCTCCCATTGCCGGCATACCTGGGGCAGATATCCCTTTCCGACTTGCGAATCTTCCGACAAAATCTCGTCGCCTCGATCACCGTAAAACCCAATCGCCGAGGCGCACAGAAAAATCTTCGGCCGCCGCTGCAATTGCGCCATCGTCCGCGCCAACAGCCCGGTCGGCCGCACGCGACTCTCGGCGATTCGCACTTTTTTCGCCGCTGTCCACCTCCCATGCGCCAGGTTCTCGCCGCCGAGATGGATCACCGCGTCAAGGTCCGCGAGGACGGCGGCGTCCATGCGATCCGCCATTGGGTCCCATGACGCCGCGCCCGCGGTAGGCGCATGCGATGTCCGCACCAACGGCACCGCCTGATGGCCAGCGGCGCTTAGCGCCTTCAGCAGTGCCCCGCCGATCAGACCTGACGATCCGCTCACCAGAATCTTCACGCGAAGAACTCCTCACCTGTGAAGGGCGAACCAGCCGCTCTTTTTACCTGCAGAGCAACCGCGCAGACCCATTGGGCCGCGAGTTGAAATCATATACGGAAGGAAAAAGCTGAGGTATGTCGGTGAACCGTCAGACGCCGACGTTCGACGCCCCGCTGCCCGCGGCCTGCGCGTCGGCGGTCAGCGGCTTACCGGTATACGGATCAAACCGCATCGGCTGTCCCGTCACCGGGTCAACTTGCAGCGGCTTTCCCGTGTACGGATCAAATTTATATCCCGCATCAAGAGCCGCCTTGGTGACTGTGGAATCCGAGGGAAGCCGCGCTACCGTGGTGGTCGGCGTCTTGTTATGAACGGCATCTTCAATGTCGTCTTCGATCCCTGCCAGCCCCTTCTTGAACTCCACGATGCCCTTGCCCAGGCTGCGCCCCATCTCCGGCAGGCGCCGGCCGAATAGCAGAAGCCCGATCACCAGGATGACCGTCCAGTTCTCGAATCCAAAAAGATTAGCCAGCGGATAGATCATTGCACCAAGTCCTTCTAATTAGCCAGACGCAAAGGCCACGTTTTTATTCCGCCCTCATCACGACATCCGTACAACTCCCTCACTTGCAATTATACGACTTCATTTGCCGAAGGTGAAACACCCTGACGCAAAATCCGCAGTAGTTCCACAATATCCGCCGGCAAGGGGGCTGCCAATGTCATCGGCAAAAGCGTCCCCGGATGCACAAACGCAATCCGCTCCGCATGTAGCGCCTGCCGCTCAAACTTGAATTCCCCGCTCGAAAACGGCCTTCCGCCGTACATCGTATCCCCCACCATGGCGTGCCCAATGGCCGACATGTGCACACGTAACTGATGCGTCCGCCCGGTTTTAGGCGTCAGTTTCACCAGGGCATATTTCCCGAATTTCTCCAATACCTCGTATTTTGTCACGGCCTGGCGTCCCCCGTTCGCTTCCTTGCGGACGGCCTGCTTTTCCCGCACGTATTTGTCCCGCCCGATGGGCAAATCGAGCACATCCGCCAATAGCTCGGGCACTCCCTGGACCACGGCCACGTAGGTCTTTTGGATCGTCCGTGTTTCAAATTGCCGCGCCAGCCGCCAATGAGCCTCGTCGCTCTTAGCCACCAGCATGATGCCGGTGGTATTTCGATCCAGCCGGTGCAAAATCCCTGGCCGCCAGTCGCCGTTGTATGTGCTCCATTTCTTCCCGTAGTACACCAGCCCATTGACCAGCGTCCCGGTCCACCGGCCCCGCGCCGGATGCACAATCAAATCGCTCTGCTTGTTCAGGGCGAGAAAATGCTCGTCCTCGTAAATAATTTCCAGCGGAATCGGCTCGGGAACCAGATCATGCACCGGCTCCGGCGGCGCCACCATATCCACGTCATCGCCGCTTTTGATCTTATAGCTGGATTTGGTGGTCTTGCCGTTGACGGTGATAAACCCGTCCTCGATCAGCCGCTGCACTCCCGCGCGCGACAAATAGGGCAGCCGATCCACCAGAAACTGATCGATCCGCCGCGTCTGCGTTTTGGTTGCCTTGAAATGAACGTGCCGAACGTCGGCCTCGGCTTCCGCCTCAGCCTCCGTCTCTGGCTCTTCCAGTATTTCTTCGCTCTCCGCGGCCATGCCTGAATTGTAGCCGCAATTCACGGCAGCGCTTCATCCAGCGAAACCGCCCCGCTGCGCTGGCGCTCGACCATCTCCGCGTACATCCCCCCCGCCGCCATGAGGGCGTCGTGCGTTCCCATCTCCACAACCTTGCCCTGGTGCATCACCACGATCATATCCGCCTGGGCGATGGTGCTGAGGCGATGGGCGATGACAATCGTCGTCCGCGTCGCGCCGGCGCCAATGGGATGCCGCAGCAGATCCGCAAGGGACGCTTGAATTAGCTGCTCGCTCTCCGAATCAAGATTGCTCGTCGCCTCGTCGAGAATCAGAATCTGCGCCT
>JBEKYH010000057.1:0-15206 GCA_049511115.1 Tepidisphaeraceae bacterium
TCCTCGTCGTGCATCAACCCCTGGAAGCCCACCTCGCACAACCCATAGAACTGCGTCACGCTCCCGCTGGTCACAAACTTCTGCGACGCGGTCGTCGGAGCATAGCAGAACGGATCGTTGCCCCCGGCGCTGAAATACACCGTCCTCTGGCCGTAAGCGGTGTACTCATAGCGCTCGGTAAGCGTTCCTGACGAATTAACCAACCCCAACACATTCCAATTCGCATCGCACATCGCCCAATACGGCGTATCACAGGTGGATTGCGTCGATGGACTGCTGTTGAGCGAAACCTGGATCAGGTCGTCAATGTACTGCGCGCCCCAGATGAACTGCTTAACCGTCATCCCAGAGCCATTTTGCTCCTCGACGACACTGTCGCCATCCAGATAGTAATTAAGCGTGCCATCCCAAGAGCCGGTGTCGCTCACCGTCTTGACGATCCGCCGCCCCAGCGCATCGTAACTCGTCGTGCTGGACACCTGCCCCGTGCAAGCTCCGCCGACACTGCTCGAACACGCATGCGCCACCGTCTTCAATCGGTTCCACGCATCGTACGTGTACGCCTGCAGGCCGTCGTAGGTCTGGTTGCCGTTGTTGTCGCTGGTCAGCGTGTCGTCGGCATAGTAGCTCCCGTCCAGCGTGAAGTTTTCCGTCGCTTCAGTAATATCAAACGCGCTGGTGCTGGTGTCCCAGCTCTTGAGGGTCAAGTCGCCTACCTGTGAGTAGTACCCCCCAAACGCCGGCAAAAAACCGATCCTTCCGCCGGTGGTGCGTACGCTGGTTGTACTCAATTCGGGGCTTGAGGAGATCGCCGACCAGGCGCTCTCCGTAGGCGGCGTGCTGGTCCCGGCGATCTGCCAGACGTTTAGCAGCCTGTGGCAAAAGTCGCGCGGGCCAGGCTCGTGTCTTTCGGCCGCGTGCTTCGTTGCTCCTCGTCGCCGTATATCCTTACGAATACGCCTCGTCGTCGCGCCTCGCCCGCGGCCGAAATCCACGTCGCCTGACCGCGCGGGACTTTTGCCACAGGCTGCCAGGGTCGTGCCGTCGAATTGGACGCGGTTCCGGGTCACCACTCTTGGATTATAACTCTCCATTTTCGCGCCGCGTAGGAAAATCCGCCCCCGCTTTAGTCGGTTCCGATCTGTCCGGTTGGGCGCTGATCCTCGTACGCCTGGCGCGGAATCCAGAAGGGTAATTCGGAGGGGGTTTATTTCTTGATGGACAGTTTCGCTTTCAGATTGTAAATTGATTGCCGGACGTGAAGGTTCCAGGGGAGGAGCCGGCTAGCGGCGCGAAGCCTCCTTAAACTCCTTTCGTCACTTGGCGGCGGATGCCGCCTAAAATGTGGGTGTACCAGAACTAACAGCAGGCGGTGAACGTATAAACTGTTGTTGTTTCAAGGATACCCAATCGGCGGGCCAAGCCTGCCGTACCCGAACGAGCCAGGCTCGGCCGCGGAGAGGCTTAGCCTTATCCGCGGTCTGTCAGGACGCGGATTGAACGATTGGCGAGTGGCGAGCGGCCCAGAAGTGGGTTGACGTAAGCCGGGCCGGTCGTAGCCGTTCGGAGTGCTTGTTGTTTCGCCGGATTGCGCCCGGATGCGCAGTGCCGGCGCTCAACCGACTCCCGCCTACCCCCGCCCGCGTTGGCCCGATAACGCCGCCGAAGCTGATCCCCTCCAATCCGGTTCCTGATCTGACCGACGCTTGTGATGGACGCCGCTTAAATTTCGCACTGGAGCACGCATGCCAACGAAACCCAATTCCCTGGTGAGCCTGATCGAACGGAAGCTGGATGTCTCCCATTTTCGCGAGCAGCATTGGGAAGGCACGCTGGCTGAGTATCTCGAGATCGTGCAGGAAAATCCGAGCGTGGCGCGCAACGCTTTTCAGCGCGTCTATGACATGATCCTCAGTTACGGCTCGGAGACTTACACGCAATTCAAGCAGGAATACAACCGGTACAAGTTTTTTGCCGACCCGATCGACAATGGCGCCGACGCCATCTACGGGCTGGAGCGGCCGCTCATGCAGCTTGTCGATTTCTTCAAATCGGCGGCGCAAGGGTATGGAACGGAAAAGCGCATTCTCCTGCTGCATGGTCCGGTCGGGTCGAGCAAGTCCACCATGGCACGGCTGCTGAAAAAGGGGCTGGAGAATTACAGCAAGACGGACAGCGGCAAATGCTACACCTACATGTGGCGCACCCCCGGCCGTCCCGGCGTGCGCGATGAAGGGGAGACATACGTTGAATGCCCGATGCACGAGGAGCCGCTGCTGCTGATCCCGCGCGAGGCGCGAGCCGAAGTGCTGGAGGCGATCAATGAGAAGCTGCCGGAGGGGCGGCGCATCCGCCTTTATGGCGAGATTTGCCCCTTCTGCCGGCGCGTGTTTGCCGACCTCATGGAAGAATGCGGCGGCGATTGGCGCAAGGCGATCGACCACGTGCGCGTGAAGCGGCTGATCTTGTCGGAGAAGGATCGCCGCGGCATCGGGACGTTCCAGCCCAAGGATGAGAAAAATCAGGATTCGACGGAACTGACGGGCGACATTAATTATCGCAAGATCGCCGAATACGGGAGCGATTCCGATCCGCGCGCGTTTAACTTTGACGGCGAACTGAACATTGCCAATCGCGGGATTGTTGAGTTCATCGAAGTGCTCAAGCTTGATGTGGCGTTCCTTTACGATCTCCTGGGCGCGAGCCAGGAGCATCTGATCAAGCCGAAGAAGTTTGCCCAGACGTACATCGACGAGGTGATTCTCGGGCACACCAACGAACCGGAATACAAGAAGCTTCAGGGCAATGAGATGATGGAGGCGTTCCGCGACCGCACCATCAAGATCGATGTTCCGTACAACATCCGCCTGGACGACGAAATCCGCATTTACATGAAGGATTTTGGGCCGGAGAAGATCAAGGGCATTCACATCGCGCCGCATACGATTGAGGTGGCGGCGATGTGGGCGGTGCTGACGCGGCTGAGCGACCCCAAGAAGCCGGGCATCACCAAACTGCAAAAGCTCAAGCTGTACAACGGCAAGAGCATTCCGGGATTCACTGAAGACTCCATCAAGGAATTGAAGGAAGAGTCTCCGCGCGAAGGCATGGGCGGGATCAGCCCGCGGTATATCCAGGACAAGATCAGTAACGCGCTGGTGAGTCATCAGGCGCAGATCGACAAGTCGGTGAATCCGTTCATGGTGATGAACGAACTGGAGACGGGCCTGAGCCATCACTCGCTGATTACCGACGAGGAATTGAAGAAGCAGTACAAGGAGATGCTGGCCGTCGTGCGCGAGGAATATGAGGACATCCTGAAATTCGAGGTGCAGCGGGCCATCAGCGCCGATGAGGATGCGATCAAGCGATTGGCGGCCAATTACATTGAGAATGTCAGGGCGTACACGCAGCACGAGCGGGTGCGCAATCGCTATACCGGCCGCGACGAGGACCCGGATGAGCGGCTCATGCGCAGCATCGAGGACAAGATCGATATCCCCGAGGCCCGCAAGGACGATTTCCGGCAGGAGATCATGAATTACATCGGCGCCCTGGCCCTCGATGGAAAGCGGTTTGAATACAACACCAATGCGCGGCTGTTGAAGGCGTTGGAGCGGAAACTGTTTGAGGATCAGCGCGATACGATCAAGCTGAAAAACCTGGTGTCGTCGGTCGTGGATGACGAGACGCAGCAGAAGATCGATGTGGTCAAGCAGCGGCTCATCAAGCAGTTTGGCTACAACGAGACCAGCGCGACGGACGTGCTGAATTATGTGGCCAGCATGTTTGCGCGGGGGGATAGTAAGCAGGAGGAGTAGGAAGGGATGTTTGGAAGCAAGAGAAGGTCGGGTTTCTCATTGGTGCTGGCCGGTGCGGCGGGGATTGTCTTTTTCATGGAGACCGAGCCGCGCTCCAGGTTCGGGCATTGGATCGGTAGCGTCAGCGTGGACATCGCCAATCAGGCTTGGATCGGCACGGTGGTTGGTCTGGGCGGGTCAGTGGTGACCCTCCTGATCGGCGTCTGGTTGTTGACGAGGCGAATGGTTTAACCGGTGATTGAATAAGTGGTCCTTGCCATCGAAAAAGATCATCAGCGCTTCCGGCAGATCGTGAAAGGCCGGATACGGGAGGACCTGCGCAAGTTCCTCACCAAGGGAGAACTTATCGGCAAGGAAGGCAAGCACCTCATCAGTATTCCCGTGCGCGGCATCGAATTGCCGCATTTCCGATACGGCGACAACTCCGGCGGCGTGGGCGCGGGCGACGGCAAGGAAGGCGAAGTCGTCGGCAAAGGCAAGGGCCAGGGCGGCGGCACCGAGCCGGGCGCTCATATGATGGAAGTGGACCTGAGCCTCGACGAGCTGGCGGAGATTCTGGCCGAGGAACTGAAGCTGCCGCGCATTGAGCCTAAGGGCAAGCACCGCCTCACGACCATCCGCGACAAATACAGCGGCATACGGCGCGTCGGGCCGGAATCGCTGCGGCATTTCAAGCGGTCATTTCAGGAGGCCCTTAAGCGGCAGATCATGCTGGGGGATTACAACCCCGATGATCCGGTCATTATCCCGCAGCGCAAGGACATCCGCTATCGCTCCTGGAAGGAAGTCCGCAATCCGCAGAGTAATGCCGTCATCGTATTCATGATGGACGTGTCGGGGTCGATGGGGGAGGAGCAAAAGGAGCTGGTCCGCCTGGAGAGCTTCTGGATCGACACATGGCTCCGCAAGAATTACGAGGGGATTGAGAGCCGCTACATCGTGCATGACGTGGCGGCCAAGGAGGTGGATAAGAACACCTTCTACCACTTGCGCGAGGACGGCGGCACGAAGATTTCCAGCGCGTTCCGGTGCTGCAAGGCGTTGCTGGACGCCCATTACAGCCCCCAGGAATGGAACATCTACCTCTTCCATTTCAGCGACGGCGACAATTCGTCCGAGGCGGACAGCCGCGACTGCATCAAGCTGCTCAAGGAAACTCTGTTGCCGATGTGCAATATGTTCGGCTATTGCCAGGTGGCCAGCGCTTACGGCTCGGGGAATTTTATCAACGTGCTCCATGAGCACCTGCGGGGGCATCAAAAGGTGCTGACCAGCCGGGTGAATTCGAAGGATGATATTTACGATTCGATCAAGACGTTCTTCGGGAAGGGGCATTAGGCTGGACGACCAAGGAAGATTTTTACCGCTAAGACGCGAAGAACGCGAAGAAAGACAAAAGAAGGGACTCACCACAGAGGACACGGAGGACACAGAGGAAAAACAAAGATCGGATTTAATTTGCAGCTTGATTTCCTCGGCGTCCTCTGCGCCTCTAGCGAGGCGCAGCCGAGCGGGCGGTGAATCGGGGCTTCTGAATTCCCTAGCCGTGAATAATCTGGATTTTTCTTGACGTTCCCAGCAAGCAGGCGATAATCATTGTCATGGGCAGCTTCCGTATTGCCCAATTGGCGGATTTGGCACGCCAGTTGGAGTTTACGCCTGCGGTCACTCGCGCACGGCAACTCCTGGCGGCTGAGGAGCTACTTGTACAGCTTGATCCGGCCAAGGCTTATCCCTTCGATTTCATCGTTTTCCGCATCACCGGCTATCATCCCAAGCGGCCTGTTGGCGTTCACCTCTCCGAGGGGAACGTCCTCTCCGATGACGGGTTTACGGGCCAATTGCTCACGGGCATCGCGTTGCAGCATGACCTGGGATTGCTGATTGAGAATGTCAGCGAGGGGCTGAATCAATGCACGGATGCCATGCCGTCGGAAGTGCTGGATACGGACGATGTGTGCAGGCATTTCAACGTATCGGGCAAGTCGATTCAGCGCTGGCGACGGCGCGGATTGGCGGCTCGGCGGTTTATCTTCCCCGACGGCAAAAAGCGCGTCGGCTTCCTGACGGCCAGCGTCGAGCGGTTCTTTTCCCTGCACCGCGATCGCATTGCCCACGCGGCCAATTTCACCGAGATCGACGAGGGGGAGAATGAGGCGATCCTCCGCGCGGTCCATCGCTTGGCGCGGCAGGGGGCCTGCACCGACGAAATCTGCGAGCGCGTGGGCCGCCGGCATAATCGTTCGCCGCAGACGATCACGCATCTTTGCCGCCAGGACGCGCAGTTTAACAGAGCGACGGCGCCGCTGAGTAAAGAGCAGCAGGAGGAGATCAGCAGCCGGGCAGAGGAAGGCGAGAGCCTGGAAAGTCTGGCGCGGCGATTTGGCCGGCGGCGCGCGGCCATTTACCGCGCTTTGCGCGCGGCGCGCCTGCAAGCTTTGGCCCGAGGTAAGGCGAGATTCATTGACGATCCGCTTTACCATCAACCTGACGCCGCCCAGGCTATCGACGCTATTTTGGCCGCGGCCAGGGGGGAACTCGCCGGCGCCGATCCAGAAGCCAGCCGTATTCCCAGGGACCTGCCGCCATACCTGCAAGCGCTTTATAGGCATCCGTTACTCACCGCAGCCCAGGAGCGCGGGCTGTTCCTGAAACTGAATTTCCACAAATTTGAGTTCGCCGGCATCTTGCGAAAGCTGGAGTTGCGCTGGGTTCATTGGCGCGATCTGCGGCGGCTTGAGGAGTCGATGCAGTTGGCGATTGAGACCAAGAACAAGATCGTCGACGCCAATCTGCGGCTGGTTATATCGGTGGCCCGCAAGCACCTGCCCGCGCGCGTGCAGCCGGCCCAGTGCCTGCAGGCTTTGATGGACCTGGTGAGTGACGGAAATATGGTCCTGATGCGCGCGGTCGACTCTTTTGACTTCCATCGCGGCAATCATTTCAGCAGCTACGCTACGTTTTCGCTGATGAGAGAGTTTGCCCGGGACCGAGCGTTTCGGCGCACGTCATCCAACCGGCAATTGTCGGTCGAGGTGGCGGATGTGCGGTCCGGCGCCGGGCACGAGGACCTTCTCCGCCGCGACGAGGTGGGGCAATTGCTGTCGCAGCTTGATGATCGGGAGCAGAGGATTCTGCAGGCGCATTTTGGTCTGGGCGGACGGACTGACCGCTCGACGTATGTCGAGATCGGCCGCGATCTGGGGTTATCGAAGGAAACGGTGCGCAAGATCGAGCAGACGGCGATTGGCAAGCTGCGCCTGGGGACGATGGAAACGCCGCAAGCCTCGCTTTAACAACCAATTAGTTAGGAACCGAGTTGGTCGCGCTGGCCGCCTGCGCCGGGTGCGGGTGTTTTCGGCGGCCACCAATACAAGTCGGTGTCATCCAAAGCATCCAGCACGATGCGGCGATACACCTCCATCTGACTAGGATTGATGCGCACGCGTTCGCGGAGTTCGATAAACAGGAAGCTCGAATCCAAGTCTTCGCGGCGGGAATTCAGGTCTTGGTACAGAATCGCCTCATGCGTGTCGAGCAGATATTCGGCGATCTCCTTGTTCATGCGACCCTCGAGTGGCTGCTCGATGAGATAGAAAAACCAGGGGTCGATGGTAATCACGCGAAGTTGCAACAGAGTTGAGCCGCCCAGGATTGCCAGGGCGAGCGCGAGGGTTGTCCAAGTGACCAGCGCGTGCCGCGCTTCGTGCGGGGCGGGCGCCAGGAGCAGCGCGGGCGTGGCCGCCATGGGGAGGATGAACAGCATGTAGCGGGGGCCATAGGACCATTCGCCGCGCCAGGTGGGCAGGCTGCCCAGGACCAGGAGGATCAAGACAAACGCGGATAGGATCACGCCGGCGTCGAGCGGAAATGCGGCGGCGAATCGGCGCAGGCGCGGCAAGGCGAGCAGGAGGAGCGGGAAATAAATGAAGACGCTCCAGTGAACGCTGAACAGCAGTCCGCAGACGCCGTTGAGAACGTTAGCGGGAGGAAGCCGGGTGGGACGCGGCCATTGCTCGTAGCCGGTGAGGAAGGGTGAGCCGAATTTCAGGTCATTGACGAGGCCGAGCAGGGCGAGGATGGCAAGGGCGGGAAGCAGAAGAACCGGCGCAAGGCGACGGGGGTTTTGGCCGCGCGCGATGGTTGCAACGATGTAAACCAGGATCATCCAGGGAAGGAAGATGCCGTAGACGATTCGGGAGAAAACCAGCATGGCCACGAAAAGCCAGGCCAGGAGGGTCCAGCGCGACGAGGGCAAACCCGGCCGGTCAAAGCTGCGGAAAAGGCAGGCGCAGGCGAGGGTGAAAAAGAGGGCGTGATCGATCTCACTTTCCTGAGCGCGCTGGTAGTACCAGAGATAAGTGGCGAAAAAGCAGGCCAAAACGTAGAGCACGCGCAGCCAGGGATTCGGCGCATAGCGTGCGGCCAGGCGATAGAGGGCCAGCGCGAGCAGGAGGCTGATGAGGATGTTCCAGGAATTGAGGATCAGGACATTGGGATCGGCGGGCGTGGGAAACTTGCCGGTCAGCAGCCGCTCGGCAAGCATCGGCGGCAGGGCCATAACTGTGTTGAAGAGGCCGAATTTGGAATAGTAGTGGCCGTCAACGGGATTGAGGACGAAGTATTCGCCGCGGCTGCCGGTGGATGCGGCGACAGCCGGTTCGATCCAGAGCTGGCCGTGCTGGAGGATGGCCAGGGCCTCGTGACGCCAGATGGCGGGGTCGGCGCTCCAGATGCGGGCGGGCATGAATAGCACTTCAATCGCCAATACCACCAGTAGCAGTAAGCCGCCGATCTTCCAATCACAGAGGCGTGCGCTAGGAACGGATGGTGAAGCGGCAGGCGGTTGCGCGGTCATTGGGAGCGTTCTACGCCAAGGGGCGGCGAACGCCAATAGGCACGTCCCTTGCATCTCTGGAACGGGAGACGATTATGGAGAAACGCGAAAGGTGCGGCGTTGGGGCATGTCGCGCGAGTGGACCGAAGCGCCTTACTTGACTTTTGTGTCTAAGTAATCTATTCTGCGATTGTGAGTTCATTGGCGCCTTTCACGGACGAAGGGGTGCTGCCACCAGGCGATTATGAAATCTCGGCGGGTGACTTGCTTGTGTCGCCGCTCGTGGTTGGCTGGGGAGGCGGAACGGAATGGGACGCCACATGGCGGCGACTCCTCGCAAATAATTTGACAGTACTCCTGAAGCATCTGTGGGCAGTCGGCGTTCGGAACGCCTTCATTGATGGTTCATTTGTGGAGAATAAGCCTCACCCGAACGACATCGACGGATACTTCGAGTGCGACAAGGACGTCTGGTACGGAGGCGAGTTGACGGCGCGACTCCAGGAACTCGATCCGATCTGGAATTGGGAGCGACGCTTCCGGACGGCGGCAAGTCCGAAACGACAACTGGCGATGTGGCATAAATACCGAGTTGAACTATTCCCGCACGTTGGGCAGGGGACAGGCATTTTGGACGAGTTTGGTTACGAACTTGAGTTTCCGTCGGCATTCCGGCAGACCAGAAACTTTCTGAAAAAGGGCATTGTGAAGGTCGGAGGCCAGCCATGATTCGAACAGAAACCGAATATCAAAACTCGCTTAAGAAAATTGAACAGGGTGAGCAGTTGCTGCGCGAACAGGAGAAGAGACTTGCCGCGGAAGGATTGCGTCCGGAACAAGTCAAGCGGGGGTTGGATCCTAGCCGTGTTTTTCACGACCAGATCAGGGACGAGGTTGAAAGCTATGAGCGGCTGAAGAAGGGCCAGTTTGACGAACTTGAGAATCTGCATGGGATCGGGCAGATGCTCATCGGCGTGCGAATCGCGATGGGCCTTTCGCAACGAGAATTGGCCGAGAAGCTGGGCGTACACGAATCACAGGTTTCTCGCGACGAGCGCAATGAATATTACGGGATCGCGGTGGAAAGAGTGAGCCGAATCCTGGAAGCGCTGGGTGTTGTGATCACTACGCGGGTCAAAAAGGTTCCGGCACTGGCAAAATCGGCGTAGATGGTAGAGTGGGCATCGCCGGCCAATTTCGGCAAGAAGGTGGGCAGTGCCCACCCTACAAATTGCGAGCCTCCTTACAAACTAAACCCCGCCGATTTGGCGTCCTGGTAGAACATCTTTACGGTCTCCAGCGAATAGGCGGTCAGGTCCTTGCCGATCAGGTCGAGCTTCTTCAGGACATCCGTGGTGGCGGTGATGATGTGGCAGCCGATCTGGTCGGCCTGGATGACGTTGAAGAGTTCGCGCGGGCTGGCCCAGATGAGCTCCTGGGTCGGGTGGGGGCGGAGGATTTCCATAGACTGCTTCATGATCGGCAGGGGGTCGCGGCCGGTGTCGGCGATGCGGCCAGCGAAAACCGAGACATACGAGGAAGCGTAATCGCCCAGGGCGTCGGAGATGCGCTGCACCTGGGCGACGGTCGTCATGGCGGTGATGTTGAGTTTCACGCCTTCGCTGGCGAGCTTGTGGATCAAGTCGTCGGCAGGCTCGGCGCGGGTATTGGTGACGGGGATTTTCACATAGACGTTTTTGCCCCAGGACATGATTTCCAGCGCCTGGCGGTGCATTTCGTCGAATTCGTCGGAGAAGACTTCAAAGGAGATGGGCTTATCGGGAATGGCGGCCAGCACCTTGTGGGCGAAGGCGCGGTAGTCGGTGATTCCGGCCTTGTGCATGAGGGTGGGGTTGGTGGTCAGGCCGCCGATGTAGGGGCGCCGCGACATTTCCACCATGGCGGCCAGGTCGGCGCCGTCGGCGAAGAGTTTGACCTTCAAATCGTTAATACCCGGCATCGTTAGAACTCCTCGCTGTTGGGCCAAAACGGCCGTTTAGACAGCTCTTATCGGCTTGGCGACTCGCTCTTTGCCAACCTGGCGATGATGGCTGACGCTTCAAGCAAATCGGCCGCCTTAAAATCGGGACGGCAGGTGTCCGCCTTGCTGTAGGATCGTTCGATCAGGATTGTTTTACAACCCGCCGCGGCGCCGGCGAGACAATCGCTGGCACGGTCGCCAACCATAAAACTACCCGACAAATCAATTTTATGCGACTCGGCAGCGTCGCGGAGCAGGCCCGGTCTGGGTTTGCGGCAGAGGCAATTATGGTGGTTATCGTGCGGGCAGATGCGGAATTCGTCGAGGGGCAATTGGTTCTTGAGAACCTGGTTGATGGCTTCGACGCCGGCAAGGGTCTGGGCGCCGCGGGCCACGTCGGGCTGATTGGTGACGACGATCAAAAGGAAGCCAAGGTGTTTCAGGACAGCGACGGCTTCTTTGACCCCGGGGAGAATTCGCGTTTCGCTAACGCAGGAGGGCGGGTACGCGACGCCATCGCGGACGAAGGTCTCGTTGAGGACGCCGTCCCGGTCTAGAAAAACCGCCCGCGAGGCTGGTGCGCTCATTTGGCTTTGGATTCCCAATGCGTTTGCTGGGCCTTGAGGGAGGGATGGGAAACCAGCAGATGCCAGACAACGGCCTGGAACGCCTCGGCATGGGGCGTGATGTGGTCGGCGTTGACGGTTGGCACCAGCACGATGGCGTCGGCGACGGTCGCGGTGAACCCGCCGTCGCGGCCGACAATGCCGCAGACGGACGCGCCGACCTGTTTGGCATACTGGACGGCGCGGACGAGATTCACGCTGGTGTTTTTCTCGACGCTGCCGCCGCCGACGCTGAAGACCATGATGGTGTCGTTCTTGCTCAGGTGGCTGGTCTTGAGCCAGGCGCTAAAGACGGTTTCCCAACCTTCGTCATTGGTGCGGGCGGTCAGCTCGGAGACGTTGTCGGTCGGCGCATAGGCTTCGATGCCGGCGATTTTGCGAAAGTCGTTGACGGCGTGGGAGGCATTGGCGGCGCTGCCGCCGACGCCGAGGAAAAACAGGCGTCCGCCGCGCTGGCGCGTGGCGGCGAGGAGGGCGGCGGTTTTTTCAATTGCACCGGCGTCAAGTGTGGAGCAAATCTTCGCCGCCTCGGAGAGAAAATCGCCGCTGAATGACATGGATCAATCCTTTTGTGCCAAGGCAATCGCTGTCGCGATGGCCGGGTGAAAGTGTGACGGTAAGAAAGTGTGAAAGAAGGAAACCCACTTGCCGGCGCTGTCTTACCTTCGCACTTTTAGACTTTCACACTTTCACACCTGAACCAACGGCGTTCTCGCCGTCAATTGCCGTATTCTACTGAACTCTCTCACCATTTTCTCCCCCGGTCTTCGGGGACGATGCGGCGGAGGGTGTAAATGTCGGTTTTGGCTAATTCTTCGCGACGGGCGGGCAAATCCTGCCAGGGGTCCCAGACGGCGGAGAAGAGGCGGCCGGTGATGCCATCGCTGGCGGGAGAGGCGAGGAAGAGGACCAATTCGGCGGCTTTGTCCGGTGATGCGCCGCCGGATTCTTTTTGCTTGAGGGCCTTTTCATATTCGCGCGTCGCGCCGGACGGGCCGCGTGCGAGGAGTTCGTCCAACATGCGGGTGTTCATGGCGCCGGGGGCGACGCAATTGATATCGATGCCAGTGCCCGCAGCCTCCACAGCGAGCGTTTCGCTCAGGCGGACTAGCGCGGCTTTACTTGACGCATAGGCGGAAAAATCGGGGCGAGGCGAGGTTGCGCCGCCGCCGGAGATGTTGATGATTTTGCCCCAACCCTTTTTCCGCATCGGTTCGATGAATTGCTGACACAGGCGCGCCGGGGCGAAAAAGTTCACCTCCATCACCGTGCGCCATGCGTCGAAATCGACGGTGGAAAGCGGGCCAATCGGGCCTTGAATGGCGGCGTTGTTGATGAGGATATCGGGGAAGACGCCGGAATCGAGGCAAAAGTCGTGGAGGGCATCCACATCACCCGGACGCGATAGATTGACCGAAATGCCGCGAATTTGAGGGGTTGGCGCCGGATCGTCGCTGATGAGTTCCCATAGATCAACCACGCCTCTGGCGGTGAGAATAAGACCAGCGCCCGCGGCGAGCAGGCGGCGCGCGATGGCCAGGCCGAAGCCGCGCGATGCGCCGGTGATCAGGGCCGTCTTACCCGCGAGCGGTTTCGCCTCATCCATTCATTATGCTCCCGCCCCGGCTCGGGCGCGAAAAGAGAATCATGTGCAAGATTAATGTATGAGTGATGGTTTGCCAGCCCAGAATAATCATCAGCAATCCGAAGACTGCCGGGTAGGAGATCTGGTCGAGGTGGAGGTGGTGGTAGAACCAGTAAAAGCAGAGATGTATGTTGGCGACCAACCCAATCGCCATAAACGCAATTCCAAGGACCATGCCGCGGTTGTAACTGAATAATCGCAACACGGCGGGCCGCCAGGTGGGGCGGAAGGCATAATATGCGCGGCTGAGAAGGGCGAGATGGAGAGCGCTGTAACCGACGGTTGAGAGGGTAACGCCAAAGAGCATCCAATGCAGGTTGAACTCAACTGGGCCGACGTGGCGAGGGCCGCTGCGAAGGGAGAATGCGAGGAGCCATCCAACAAATAGCGCGGCAATGGCGGGCTTGAGAAGGATCGCATCAGGGGCGAAGACAAACATGGCCCGGAGATTCACCCAGCCGGCTTGCCATGGGCTGAGCCAGCCGCTGCGCTTGTGGTGGCTCATGCGGCCGTCGCGGTCCTTGTAAAAGCTGATGGGGATTTCGCAGCAGCGCAGGCCAAGGCGCGAGGCCTTGAGGACCATTTCCGAGGCGTATTCCCAGCCGGAACTTTGCAGGTCGATGCGCCGCAGGGCGTCTGTGGTCAGGCCGCGCATGCCGCAGTGAATGTCGGTGAAGTGGGTGCGGTAGAGGAAATTCAAAATAGCGGTGGTGCTGGGAGTGCCAAGGTAGCGGTGCAGGGGCGGCATAGCGCCGGTTTCGATATGGCCCCTCATGCGCGAACCCATCACGAATTCATTTCCCTCGCGAAGCTTTTCCAAAAAAGGTTTTATCTCGCGAAAATCGTAGGTGAGATCGCAGTCGCCCAGGATGAGATAGCGGCCCTTCACATGCGGCAGGGCGTCGATGTAGGCTTGGCCGAGGCCGCGCTTGGGGACGGAGATGACCTTTGCGCCGTGGGCGGTAGCGATTGCGGCGGAATCGTCGGTGGAGCTGTCCACGATGAGAATCTCGCCGGTGACTCCGGCGTTGCGCAGGCCTTCCGTGCACCAATCGACGAATTCGCCGATCACGAGGCGTTCGTTGAGGCAGGGGACGAGAATCGTCACCAATGGAGGGGCATCTGTCGGCGCCAGGGGTGGGGCGTCGGGCGGCGTTGTCGGATTGAGAACTTCGGCCGTCCGGGTCATGGCTGCATATCCATCGGTTGATTTAGCCGGCCGGCTTTGGCGTCGGCGATCATGGAATCGATCGAATCGGCGAGCGCCTGGGCGCTGGTGCGGCGATTTTGCCAGCCGCGTTTTCGCAGTTTCTGGGTATCGAAGCGCACGATGGGGACATCACCCTTCCAGCCGCGGTCACCGCCGGTGAATTGATATTTTACGCCGCTGAGGCCAAGGCGGGCGACCACCAGGTCGGCAATTTCTTTGACGGTCAGATAATCCTCGGTGGCGACATTGAAGTATTCAAAACCGCCATGGTTTTGGGAGGCGATAAGAAGCATCGCGTCGAGCACATCATCGACATGGATGTACGATTTGCTCTGGCGGCCGTCGCCGAGGATGCGGAGCTGGGTGGGGTCGTTCAGCAAGCGGAGGATGAAGTCGTAACAAACGCCGTGGCTCTGGCGCGGGCCGACGACGTTGGCGAAGCGAAAGGCCATTCCATGAATGCCGAACATTTGGCCGTAGGCACAGATCAATGCTTCGCCGGCGAGTTTGCTGGCGCCGTAGGTCGAGATGGGAAGAAGAGGGGCGCGGTCTTCGTGGACGGGCCGTTCGCCGGTGTCGCCATAGACGCCGCTGCCGGAGGCGTAGGTGAGATGGCCGACGCCGGTTTGGCGCATGGCTTCGAGGACGTTTTGGGTGAGGGCGGTTCCTTCACGGAAGTCGATGTCCGGCTCAGTGACGGCGCGGGCGATGTCGGGGTTGGAGGCGAAATGAAAAACGCCGGTGTGGCCGCGCATCGCGGTAGCGAGAGCGGCGAGGTCTTTTACGTCATCGCGGATGATTTTCAGGCGAGGGGAATGGATGGCATCACCCAGACGCCAGAGCCGGCCGGAGGAGAAATTGTCGTAGATGGTGATCGAGTCTTCAGTATGGCTCAGCAGACGGCGCGCCAGGTGGCTGCCGATGAATCCGGCCCCGCCGACAATGAAGTATCCGCTCATTAGCCTCCATGATAATCCAACATTCGATGGCATCGAACTATGAGGCCCCGAACCATGAGGCCAATTTGTGATAGAGCGTGGGATTGTAGGTCAAGAAATGCTGGTAGTAGCCACTAAGGCCAAGGAG
>JBEKYH010000058.1:0-15195 GCA_049511115.1 Tepidisphaeraceae bacterium
TAGCGCGCGTTTCCGGCTCTATTATCGGACTCGATTTTGGTCGTCCAGCATAAAAGTTCACCTCTTATTCCGCGCGCTTCTGTGAAGCTCATTACGCCCACTCGGCATTGAACCGCCTTTCGCCTTGAGAATGGGCGATTTCCCGTCAGTGGTCCAAGCGTATATCGCGAAATACAAGAGTGGATTCCCTACGCAGGAAATAGTGAAAAAGCCCTATTTTTCGTCTCCCATCTTAATTCGATGAAACTGGCAGTGGAGGAGAGATCACGATGAGGGGCAATGACATGCGCACATTGGAACACACGCCGCCGCCGTCACCGACAGCAACGCTGGCGCCCTATCTTCCGACGATCGCGATCCTTCTACTGGGGCTGGCGGGGACCTACTTCTGGTGGCAGCGAGCTACGGTCCATATGACCGAGCAGGCGACCGCCCTGGCGACCGAGGATTACGACAAAGACTATTCCCAGACCAACGAGCGCATCGAGCGGTTGCTGGATCGCGCCTATGATGCGATCCGGCTGATTGCGGCGATCCCATCGCACACGCCGCTGGCTGCGGGCGCGGCCGGCGTACAACCCGAAATGCAACGCAGCGCCCAGGCCGTAGGCGACAACCTCGCCAGCGACGTTAAAGTCGACGGTCTATACATCGTGGCCGACGGTTCGGCGTCGACCCAGGCTGACGCAACGGTCGGCCCGTCAGTGTCATTGCGCGTAAGCGACGCCGAGGCTGCCCAGCCACTGTCCCGGGACACGGCATTGTGGCGGGCCATTTCGCGCCACATGAGCGATTTGCATGGCCGTTATCCCAGGGCCGTGAAAAACGACGGGAGCTATCCGGCGATGACTGCCAGCGGCGCGTTCAGCGCCGCTGTCCAGACAGTCGGCAATAGGCAGGCCAACGATGCTTCCGCGCCGGAACTTTTGTACACGGTTCCTTATTATGACTACCGGGGCATTTTCGCCGGCGTGGTCTGCGTGGTGATTCCGACACAGATCGTCACCGACCAAATGCTCGACAACCACTTTGTACTTTCCTATCCCCCGACAAATTTTTATGCAGCGCGACCAGGCGCCGCCGAGGCGATCGGGCCCGCGTGGCGGCAAATCCGGGCCGGCAAATCGCCGCGCGGGTACGGATATTTCAGGGACGAATCCTGCGCGATCGTTGATAGTGACGGCTGGGTTCTGCTGGACGCCGTACCGGCGGCGCAATTCCTGGCCGGCGATGATTTCCAGTCGGCGGCGAGAACCGGCCATTTGATCCTGACGGTTGGTTTGGTGATGTCGCTCTTGCTTGCGTCGATCGTCTGGTCATTCAGCACCAGCCGCAATCGCGCACTGGCTTTGGCCAAGTCGATGACCACCTCCCTCGCCAAAGCGAAGGAAGCCG
Organism: Tepidisphaeraceae bacterium; assembly: GCA_049511115.1. Lineage (GTDB taxonomy): Bacteria > Planctomycetota > Phycisphaerae > Tepidisphaerales > Tepidisphaeraceae > JBEKYH01. Next base: position 1,396 of record JBEKYH010000058.1, read on the forward strand.
CCGAGACCTATGCCGACCAGGCCGAACGTTACGCCGCCGCGGCGCAAGCGGCTAATCTCGCCAAGAGCGAATTCCTGGCCCGCATGAGCCACGAAATCCGCACGCCCCTGAACGGGGTGATGGGCATGATCGACTTGCTCGATTGCCCCGAACTGGGCGAAGAGCAGCGGCACTATCTCGATCTGGCCCATGAAGCGGCCAACACGCTGCTGCTGGTCATCAGCGACATCCTCGATTTTTCCAAGATCGAGGCCGGCAAGGTGGAGATCGAAAGCATCGCCTTCGACTTCCGCAAATTGCTCGAGGATACGACGGTGACCCTGTCGCCGATGGCGTCGAAGAAAAAGCTGGCCCTGGCCTGCTTCTTGCCGCCCGATGTTCCCCATTGGGTGCGCGGCGATCCGGCGCGCATTCGCCAGGTGGTCACGAACCTGGTGAACAACGCCTTGAAATTCACCGAGCGCGGCATGGTCGGCGTGCGGGCCAGCCTCACCGGGCGCGAGGAGGGGGCGATGATCCTTCGCGTGGCCGTGGAGGACACCGGCATCGGAATTCCCGCCGACCGGCAGGGCCGGCTGTTCCAGAGCTTTTCGCAGGTGGATACGTCCACCTCGCGCAAATTCGGCGGCACCGGCCTGGGACTGGCGATCTGCAAACATCTCGTCAAATTGATGGGCGGAGAGATCGGCGTGCAAAGCGAGGAGGGAAAGGGGACCACTTTCTGGTTCACCCTGCTCGTCGCCGAAGCAACTCCCGCCAGCGCGCCGACCGCCGAAGGCGCGGCGGAGTGTCTCCAGGGCGTGCGCGTTTTGGCGGTGGAATCCGATTCGATTCAACGCAGAATCCTCAGCGAACAATTGGACGGGTGGCTGTCGCCTGCCTGCACGATCGTCGCGGAAGGCGAGGCGCTGGCCGCGCTGCAAAACGCCGCCGCCAATGGGCGGCCCTACGCGGTGGCAATGCTTTCCTACCGCGGCAAAGCCGCCGCGGCGCTGGCCTCGGCGATTCAGGCTGATCCACGTTTGGCTGGGCTGAAGCTGATCGCCGTCACCGACCTGGACGATCCGGCGGGGGCGCGCGAAGTAAAGGGGGATGGATTCTTCGCCCGCCTGCATCGCCCGCTGACGCAGTCACGGCTGCTTGATCTCATCGCCACGGCCGCCCTGCGGCGAACTGAATCGCCGATCAATCCGCAGGCCAAGCAGCCGCGGACCACGGCGGCGACGGCGAAATCCCTTCATCTGCTGGTGGCCGAGGACAATGAAATGAACCAGTTCGTCGCCCAGGAGACGCTCAAGCGCGCGGGCTGGACATGCAAGATCGTTGGCGACGGCTCAATGGCCGTCGAGGAGTCGGCGAAGGGGCGCTACGACGCGATCCTGATGGACTGCCAGATGCCCGGCATGGACGGCTTTGAGGCCACGCGCCGCATCCGCCGGCGCGAGGCGGCCGAGGTAAACCGCCGGCATATGCCGATCATCGCGCTCACCGCCGAGGCCATCGAGGGCGACCGCGAGCGCTGCCTGGCCGCGGGGATGGACGGCTATGTCTCCAAACCCATCGATGCCGGGGAATTATTCGCCACCGTCAGTTCGCTGATCAGCGCAGCGCCCGCGCCGTCCAGCGCCGAGCCGGTCAAGCCGCCGCTGACGGATGAGCCGTTGAATCTCGACTTGCTTCTCAAACGTTGCGTCGGCGACGGTGAATTTGCCGTCGAGACACTCGAAAGGTTTGCCCGGCGAGCCGCGGAAGACGCTGATTTGCTCTGCCAGGCCGTCGCGTCACGGGACGCCGTCGAAACGGCGCGCCTGGCCCACAACCTGAAATCCGTCGCTTCCCATGTAGAGGCGGTTGATCTGCGCAAGATCGCCTTTGAAATCGAGCAGGCGGGAATTCGCGGCGATTTGTCCCATGCCGAGCGGCAATTGGCCATTCTTCAGGAACAGACGCGGCGCTGCGCGGAGTTTGTGCCCCGGGGGCTGGCGCGCCTGACGCCGAAGCGGGCGGCGCAGACCAGCGGCATTTTGGCATCGTGAGCGAAGACAGTGGAGAGAGACCATGTTGGTTCTGATTGTCGATGACGACGAGTTTGCCCTGCAGGCGGCCGGCGAAGCGCTGAAGCGGCTGGGCCACACGGTAGTCCAGGCGCGCGGCGGCGAAGAGGCGATGGAGATTCTGCGCAAGGGCGAGGCGCGGTTGATGATCACCGACTGGGTGATGCCCGGCATGAATGGCATCGAATTGTGCCGCGCCGCGCGATGCGAGGACCTGCCCGGCTATGTCTATATCATTATGTTGACGGGCCAGGAGGGGGCCAAGCAGCGGCTGGCGGGGCTTTACGCCGGGGCCGATGATTTTCTCGTCAAACCACTGGACCAGGAGGAATTGCAGGTCTGCCTGAAGACGGCCGAGCGGATTCTATCCATGGAGACGCGCGAGGTGGCGTTGTTCGCCCTGGCCAAGCTGGCGGAAAGCCGCGATCCGGATACCGGGGCGCACATCGAGCGCGTGCAGAGCTATTCGCGCGCCCTGGCCAGGAATCTGACGCCGCGGGTGAAGACCGCCAACGGCGTGGATGACGATTACGTGCGCCTGCTCTATCAGACCAGCCCGCTGCACGACCTGGGAAAGGTGGGAATTCCCGACGCGGTGCTGCTCAAGCGCGGCAAGCTGAACGCCGCCGAATTCGCCATCATGAAGACGCATACCGAACTGGGCGAGCGCACGCTCAGCGCCGCCCTGGAGCGGTTTCCCCAGGCCGGTTTCCTCCAGATGGCGCGCGACATCGCGGCCGCTCATCACGAGCGCTTCGATGGCCGGGGATATCCCCGGGGATTGGCAGGCGAGCAGATTCCGCTGTGCGCCCGCATTGTGGCGGTGGCGGACGTCTATGACGCCCTGACCAGCCGCCGGATTTACAAATCGGAGATGACCCATCAGCAGGCGCGCGAGGTCATACTCGCCGGCCGCGCCAGCCAGTTCGATCCGGAAGTGGTGGACGCCTTTTTGCGCGCCGAGGAAAAGATTCTCGCCATCCGCGAGCAACTGAGCGACGACGTGGAACTGCCGCAGGAGGCGATGGAGCCGCCCACGCTCGTCGCGGCGCCCGACCGCGAAACCGGACCCGGCCGGATACTCGTGGTCGAAGACGACGCGGAGCGCAGAAAGCGATTGATCAGCATCCTGGCCGCGACCGGCGAAACCGTCTACGCGGCGGCGGATGGGCGCGAGGCATTGCGCGTTCTGGCGCAGCACCGTCCGCGGCTGGTGCTGTCGGGTTGGTCGATGCCGAATATGGACGGCGTGGAATTGTGCCGGCGCATCCGGATGGAGGAGGATTCCGAGCCGGTTTATTTCATCATGCTCACGTCGCAGAGCGACAAGAACCGGCTGCTGGAGGCGTACGAAGCGGGAGCCAACGATTTTGTGACCAACCCTTTTGAAGCGCCGGAACTTCTGGCCCGCGTGCGGGGCGGTCTGCGGACCGCGAAAATCCATGATGAACTGGCGGCGCGGGCCGGGTCCGACGCGCTCAGCAACCAACTAGCCACCATGAACAGCCGGTTGGAGAAACTGTCGATTACTGACGAATTGACGGGGCTTTTCAATCGCCGCCATGCGATGTCCTGGCTTGAGGAGCAGTGGAATCTGGCTGAACGCCACCATCAGCCGCTGGCGCTGGTGATGCTCGACATCGATCAGTTCAAGAGAGTGAACGATGCCTTCGGCCACGACGTGGGCAACGCGGTTTTGCGGCAGGCGGCCATGATCCTGCGCCAGGAGCGCCGCGCGACCGACACGCTGTGCCGTTTCGGGGGTGAGGAGTTCTTGATCATCCTCCCGGGCGCGTCACTGGAGATGGGCCGGGTTTGCGCCGAGCGTTGCCGAGAGGCCGTGGAGCGAACAACCTTCCAGATCGGCGGCAAGGAAGCGAAACTGACCATCAGCGGCGGCGTAGCCTGCCGGCACGAACATATGGGATATCTGTCGGAACTGATTGAAGCTGCCGACAGCGCCTTGCGCGCCGCAAAAACCGCGGGCCGAAACACCGTTCGCGCCGCCGATCAACCTCCAGTCAAGGAAGAAATGACCGAGCCTGGCGTGGACTTTTCGGCCGCCGCCGCGACAGGACCAATTGACTTGGCCGGGGTCCTCAAGCGCTGTGGTTCCGATGTAAGTTTCGCGAGCGGATTGCTCGAACGCTTCCGCGCCCATGCGCCCGCCGAAGCGCAAGCGATCGAGTCGGCCTTACGCGGCCGCGGCGATATCGAGAAGGTTCGGCTGTCGGCGCACAGCCTCAAGAGCATGGCCGCTTACGCCGGCGCCGGCGCGGTTTCCGATCTGGCGCGGCAGATCGAAGCATTGGCCAGGGAAAAAAATGCGCAGGAGGCGTCCCAATTGCTGGCGCCATTGAATGCGGAATTACGCCGCGCCATCCAATGGATCGCGTCCGCCGCGCAGGCCACGCTGGCGCGATGCGCATGAAATGGACGGGGGGCATGATTATGGCGAACATTCTCATCATCGACGACGCGCCCTTCTGGCGGGAACTCGTCTCTGGCGCCGTCGAACAATGGGGGCACCGCGCTCGCACCGCCAATAACGGGCGAGAGGGATTGGTCGAGCTGGGACGAGGCCGGGTTGATCTGATCGTTTTGGATACGGAAATGCCGCAAATGTCCGGCCTGGTTTTTCTTGAGCAGGCGCGCGCTCAGGAGCGCTGGGCTCACGTTCCAGTGATATTCCTCACCGGCGACATGCACAAGGAGGACATCATTCGGGCCAAGCGGTTGGGGGCCGAGGCTTATTTGCTAAAGGCCAGCTTTTCCCTGGAAGAACTGAAAGCGCGGATTACCCATTCACTGACGAACCAGCATCGGCCGGCGGAAGGAAAAGACGCCTCCAATGCCGTTAGCGCGCCGCCGCCTCAGTCTTCAAACGTGATGCTGAATCACGCGCACGAAGACCCCCACTTCCCGCGGCTGCTCAACCGCCAGGACTGCATCCGCCGCGCACAGCGGTCCCTGCATGCGCGGACCTTGTCGGGCGTAGCTGCCGAGGTTATCGCCATGGCCGCGTCTCCCAACACGGAATTGTCGCAACTGGCCGCCCTGATCGGGCGCGATCCCGTTCTGTCCGCCCGGGTAATGCGCGCCGCCAATAACCCCGCGCATATCACGTCGCGCGGCCCGGTTTCGACGGTAGCCGACGCGGTCAAGAACGTCGGCTGCACCACGATCCGCGATATCGCCGCGTCGATGGCTGTCTTTGACGCCATGCCCGCTTCCGAGCCGGACGGGTTCAATCCCATCCGCTGCTGGCAGCATTCCTTCGCCGTGGCCACGCTCTGCGGGCGCATGGCGCCCGAGGCCGACCGCGGCCGGGCTTACCTGGTCGGCTTGTGCCACGATCTGGGCGAGATTTTGTTTTACAGTTGCTTCTCGCCCGAATACACCAAAGTCATTGCCGCGCAAAAGGCGACGGGCAGGAGCCGCGGCGAGGCGGAGCGCGCGATGCTGGGCATGACCCAGGGCGAGTTGGTCCAGACGATTGTCGAGCAGATCGGCTTGCCCGCCGCGATTATGCGGCCGATCGTCGCGTTTCATGAAGCCGGGCCGGCGCGCGTGGCGAGCGAACCGACGGCGCGGCTGCTGCAAGTCGCCGACTTCTACGCAACCGCGCTTGGATTGACCGCATCGGAGCACGCACTGCTGCGGCCGCTGACCCGCGCCGAATGCCGCGCCGCCACGGGAAGCGACGATCCAACGCCACCCGACATCAGCAATTTGCCCGCGGAGGTTTTGGGTTTGACCGCGATGCTGGCGCGACTTTCGCCGCGCGAGGAAGAAAAGATCATTCAGCCTTTGTTGCCGCGCACGTCCGCGCGGGTCTGGCTCGCCCGCGAAAAGATCTATTCGCCTTTTGATCCCCTTGCCGCGGCACTGGAATCGCTGGCGGACGTAACCGTGACCGATTCCGTGCCCGAGCCCGGCGAGTTGGAAGGCTATGACGGCCTAATGATGGCGGCGCGAAATCCAACCGTCACGGGATTTGGCTTGAGTGAAATTCAAAGGGCAGTCCAGCGCGAAAGCGGAGTAGTGTTGCCGTCGCTTTGGCTCACCGCGCGCGTCGTGGAAACCACCGGCGCTCACCACGCCGGCGACCAGCCCGTCCCTGAAGTCTGGCCCGTGACATTGAAGCGCTTGGCCGACTTCCTGGAATCGCTGGCGCGCGAGCCGGTGGGGCAAGAAAACTAGGCTCTTGCCTCGTTCGATTTCCCACGCGAGCTTTTCGCGACGGAAGTGACTCTCCATCAAGTCATCGCAATTCGCGCAAAAACGGCGCGACTTAGCGCATTGCTAACCAAACGCCATTCAGAAGCGAATCGTCAATTAACAATTCGCTGACGCGATGCAAATATTTCAACGTCGATGGTCGCGTATATCTCTTCACCCATGGGAAGTGCGATTGGGAATGGTTGCGCCGCGTGCGGCGGCGGGCGGAGGTTCCGTCTAATCTCTCCTCGTCGATCCTGCGAGGGGAACGCGCCAGCCCGTGCCTTCACCCTGGTTGAGCTTCTGGTCGTCATTGGGATCATTGGCGTATTGATCGGCATCTTGCTTCCGGCTCTCAGCAAGGCTCGACAAGCGGCGCAGGAGACCCAATGCCAAAGCAACCTGCGCCAGTTTGGGATGGGCTTTCAGACCTATGTCGACGCGAATCAGGGATGCCTGCCCGCTGACGGCCCCGATGGCAGCCTGAGTGATCCCATCGGCCCGCTGCAGGGCACCACGGTTTTGCCGCCGGGCACGCCAGTGGGAATTGACGACACGTCCCTGTGGTACAACGCCATTCCTCCGCAGGTGAGTTTTAAGTCCTATTACCAGATGCTGCAGGAGGATCCGAGCTATCCGATCAGCACGTCGTATAACAGGGAAGGTCGGACCCCGCTCCCCACCTATCTGAACAACAATATTTTCATCTGCCCCGCGGCCGGCCCGCCCAATCTAAACCCGTCCGCGATACCGGCGGTCGATACGATCTGGCCCGGTGGATCGTACTACACGCTGCACGGTGTGGACGCGGCGATGCAGCCCAAAACCCGAGCCAGCCCCTATTACGAGTTCCCCAGTTACATGTCGTATGTATTCAATTCACAGATTTTCACGACGCTCGATCCGCCCGACGGCCGCGACCTGAACCTGGGCCACTACAACTGGAAGATGTCCATGCTGCGGCCGGCGTCGTCGTGCATCCTCATGGTTGAGAAGATGGCCGCGCCGCAGGAGTACCATCCGGGTATTCTCGACGAGGGCGCGCTCAACATCGACCAGGGCACGACGGTCGTTAATTCCAGCGGCTTCCTCAAAGACGTAAGCCAGCTCAAGGCAAAATGGAATCGATTCACCACGCGCCATCGCAAGGGCGGTTACTTGCTGTTTGCCGATGGGCATGTGGCCTGGTTTTCCTGGCTGCAGATTCAACCCATTCAGGTTCATAATTCGCAGGGCTACGTGACCACGGCCAATCAGCCCGATCAGGGTTTGATCTGGAACCCGCTGGGGCCGGTTGGAGCGCAGGCGACCGCTACGGGGGAGTGAGTGGCTCAGTAGTCCTGGATTGTTGTTAGCCGGGAGATTTAAGGGGAGTTCGTCAGGGAGTTTCTGGAGAAGTGCTTGCGGCGGTCATTCGTTATGACCCACGCCGCGTGATCAAAAGACGTGAATTTTAACCAAGCCCGGGGGCTTTGCTTCCCTCGGAGCGGGAGGATGCAATGCAGCGTGCAACTAAGAAAGCTTTGTCTCTAGCGGTCGGCGGATTTTTCATTTCCGGCATCGGCTCGGCGCCGGCCTGGGCGGGCGTTGATGTCTGGAACAGCAGCACCGACCGCAACTGGACCGACATGGGAGTCTGGAATCCTTCTCAGCCCGGACAAGGCGACATCGCGTTCTTCGGCACGTCCGTCATACCTCCCCTTGTGACCAACAACGGCACGTTTGCCCAGGTCAACATCAACAGCCCCATTTCCGTGGGCGGAATCTTTGATGATCTGGCTGACGACACGGCTGGGCTGAATACGAAGGGATTGGCACTTACGCTTGAAGGGCCGACGTCGGGCCCGACAACGATCACCCTCTATGGGCAAACCTATACAGGCGTCAGCCCGCTTCCGGGCCTGCCGGTTTCCCCGGGCAATACGTCTCCGGTCCCGAACGTCATCCTGGCCAACTTCACCACAACAGCCAGCAACCTGAAAACGTTCGACGTAAACGGGAGCCTCAACCTCGTGCTCGCCAATACGCAGAGCACAATCCTGACTTCGGTTGGGACGGGATCAGGGGCAGGCCAAACCATCGAAGTCGACGGAAATATCTCCGACGGATCCAATGGGGCCTCGGCGCTGACGGTCTATGGCGGCGGTACCCCGAGCTTGAGCGGTGGAACGGTCCAGCTCTATGGAACCAACAGTTTCTCGGGCGGCATCACCGTGGGAAACACTGCGGGGTCCGAAGGAGCGGCACTGGAGATTAATCCCGACACCGTGAGCTTGAATACGGGCGGTACGCTCACGGGCGTGCTCGCCAACAATACCGGCACGGGCAACGTCACCATTAATGAGCAGAGCCAGCTTCTTCTCAACGGCACGGGCTCCGGCACCACGGGCACGCTCTATTTCATGCAGACCGGGCAGACGCTGACAATCAACGGCATCGGCGAGAATAAAAACAGCAGCGGCAATATCCGCACCAACGGCAAGAGCACAACACAGACGTACGACATTCTGGCAAACGTCGTGTTCGGCACGGCCGCTCCCGGCGACAGCACCGGTGGGTACATCATCATTTCTCCCACTTCGGCCCAGGGGAAGACGATCCAGTTCAGCGGCACGGTGACCGGTTCGGGCAGTCTGCAGAAGCAGGGTTCGGGAAATCTGGAATTCTCCAACCCGAACAATGTCCTTTCCGGCGCCACCCAGATCGGCAACGGCTACATCACCGTTGATGCCGGCTCAACCATGGGCACCGGTGATCTGTTCCTTGATCAAACCAGCACCAACTTCACCGTCGTTGATCTGAATAATGCGACGCAGACCATCGGGAGCCTCTCCAGCGGTTACACGGATACGCTAAATGGCGGAAGCCCCATCGGCGGTACTAACGCGCCGGCCGACGATCAGTATCTGAATCTGCAAGGCCCGGGGCAGAGCCTGACTGGTCCGGCCGGCAGCGGCACAGTCCTGGCGTTGAATCAGAATAGGATCACCCAGTTCGGCTACAGTTCCATCGCCGGCCTGAATACCGAAACGTCCACCATCCAGGGACCCGGCAGCATTCAATTGAACACCGGCAGCACCGGCATTTTGACTCTCAACGGATCCAATACATACACCGGCGGCACGGTCATCAACGGCGGCACACTGAATGTCGCCAACGGCATCGGCTCATTCCAGCCGACGGGAAGCACCACCATCATCACGGCCAACAGCGCCACTGGCAGCGGCGACGTCACTGTAAACAGTGGCGGAACGCTGATCAGCGGCAACGGCGCTGTGCTCCTCGGCCAAACGATGAATTCCGGCTCCATCGGCGGCAATGTCAATGTCAGCAGCGGCGGCATTGTCAACGCCGGCGGCATCAACCAGGCCGGCATCCTTGACATCGGCGGCAATCTGAACGCAGCCGCTGGTTCTATCCTGGATTTCGATCTCATCGGCTCCACCGCCGCTGCCGCCGATCAGATTAACGTTGCCGGCAAGCTCAACGTCACCAGCGGCGTTCTGCTCAACGTTGAAGGCTCTACGCTGGCCTTCGGCACTTATCCGATCTTCACGTTCGGATCATTGCCCAACGGCACCTTGGCGCTGCCGACCATTAATTCCGTGCCGAATCCGACTAACCGAACCTATACCTTGGTGCCTAGCGGCAACACCCTTGATCTGCAGATCGCCGACACAGGCACCGATCGCTTCTGGTCGGTCGGCGGCACCAATCCTTCCGTCGATGGCGGCGGGATCTGGGCTTCAGGCGGCACCAACTTCTTCGTCCAGACCGGCACCCTCACCAGCGTCAAAGTCGCGTACAGCAATACAGCCGTCGAAGATTTGCTAATCGGCGTAAGCGGCGGGGCGGGCGGAACCATCGCCCTGGGTTCTAACGTCACAGTCGCGGGCCCGCTGGTCTTTACACCAGTTACTAACCCCTACACCATCGCGCCCGGGGCGGGCTCCAATTCCTTGACCCTTGACGGCGGCATCGTCAGCTCCAACACAACGTTCATCTCCGCCCCCATCATCCTCGGCGGCTCACAATCTATCTCTGCGGCCACCGGAACCACGCTTAGCCTCAGCGGCGGAATCTCCGAGAGCGTGCGCCACAGCGTGCTGACTACCAGCGGCGTCGGGACAATTATCCTGGGCGGCACCAGCACATACAGCGGCGGTACGATCATCAGCCAGGGAACATTGCAAACGAGCACGTCGGGCCTTCCGTCGGCGGGCATCGTTACCGTGGACCAGAACGCGTCGCTCGTTTTCAGCCAGAATACCAACGGAACCTTCGCCGGGCTGATACTTGGAAACGGCACGGTCACCGTCAACAACAGCACTTCGGCCGCGACGAAGCTGTCCAACGCCGGAAATGACTACACCGGCGCGACCATCCTCGCCGGCGGCATCCTGAGCGTCGATAACATCGGTGAACTAGGCACCGGTGACAATGGCATAACCTTCGCCGGCGGCACTCTGCAAGCCGCGGCCCCTCTCAATTTCCCGCTGGCTACTGCAAACAGCTCGACGACCAACGTCAACTTGACTTTGGGCACCACCGGTACGGTCGATACCAACGGCTTCAACGTCATCATGGGACAGATCTTCCAGGGACCCGGCAATTTCACCAAGGCCGGCCAGGGAACCCTGAGCCTGACGAATATTCACAGTACCAACGTCATCGGCGTACTGGGGATCACGGGCGGTGATCTGGCGTTTGACGAGAGCGGCAATCCTTCCTTCGGCTTCTCCGGCTCCCTCAGCACCAGCAATACCTACACTGGAAATCTTGAGGTTCAAGAGCCCACCGACGTCCGTATCTTCGGCGGAAATATCAGCGGCGGAGGGGCAATCAACTTTGATTCAACCGCCAACGGAAGCATTCTTGAATCGCGCATCATCTCGGGCGTCACCGACGCGACCTATATCGCCAACAACGTCAACCTGAATGTTGGTGGCGCCACCGGCTACGGCATTTCTATTGATGCCGATTCTTCAGACACATTGATCTTGGCCGGCTCAATCACCGGCGTTTCCAATGTCGATTTCACCGGGGGCGCGGGAACCGTCGTCCTGGCCGGGACCAGCACCTACACCGGCCTCACCACCATCGACGAAAGCGCCGGCGGCGAGGTCCAGCTTGGGATCAACAACGCTTTGCCGACGAACGGCCCGGTCACCATCACGTCCAGCGGCGTGCTGGATTTGGACGGCTTTAATCAGACGGTTGCATCGTTGGCATCCAACAACACAACACTATCGCAAGCAGTGGTCACCAATGAAGGAAATACACCGTCGATCCTGACCATCGTCGGGTCAGCAAATACGACCTATGCTGGGACTCTGTTCGACGGCCAGAACGCCAGCCTCGGGTTGACCCTGGGCGCCGGCAACACAGGGCAATTGACTCTGAATAATCCCGAGCAAACGCCCCTTGAAGGCGGCGGCAGCGAAGCCACCGGGATGTCCGGCCCCGTCACGATCATTGGCGGGCGGCTGGATTTGCAGGCACTCACGGCCTTGGGCGCCCCCAGCACAATCACCGTCGGCGCGACTGCCGGCAACAGCCAGCTTCGCTATGACGGCGTGTCCGGCCTTGCCACCTATGGTGATTTGGCTAACCCGACCGTTCCCGCCTCACAGGTGAATTTCGTTCTCAACGGCCTGGGCGGCTATCAGGGCGATCCCGGCGCCATCAGCGTCGAAAACACCAGCGCGATCACTCTGCCCAATAACGTAACCCTGGCGGCAACCTCCGGCATTCAGGTGGATGCCACCAGCACGCTTACTATCACTGGCAACGTCACCGGCTCCGGCGGCCTGGTTGTCACCGGCGGCGGCCCGCTTACCCTCGCCGGCACCAACTCCTTCAGCGGCGGGGCATCCGTCGTCAGTGGCGGCAATCTAGTGGTTACAGGCACGACCACGATCGATAACTCCGCCCATACCGGCGCGGTGACGGGAACGGGAAGCCTTACGGTAGGGGCGCTCAACAGCGCCGTGACCCTTACCCTGGCCCCCAACAGCGGCCCAAGCTCAGTCTCTTCGCTTACCATCAACCCCAATTCGACGCTGAACATCTCCAATAACAGCCTGACGATCAATTACGCTCCCGGCAACAGCCCGGCGCCGATGATCCGCCAGTTGCTTACCAGCGGCTACGGAGACGATACGTGGCTGGGGACGGGAATCGACAGCACCGCGGCGAATCTGAACACCGGCCTCTACGCGGTGGGATATGTCGATGGAAGTGTCGATGCCGGGACTCCTGCCGGGAAGAATCAGGTGCTAGTGGAATACACGCTGGCCGGCGACGCGAACCTGGACGGGACGGTCAACTTTGCCGACCTGCTGGTTGTGGCCCAGAATTTCAATCACGTGCTCGATACCCACAGCAACCCCATCGACTGGGCGGACGGCGACTTCAATTACGATGGCGTAGTCAACTTCGCCGACTTGCTGTTGGTTGCCCAGAATTTCAACAAGCAACTAAGCTCCGGCCAGCTCGAACAATTGCCCGGATCGTTCTCCGCCGAATGGAATCTGGCCCTGGCCGAAGTGGCGTCGGCGCAAACCAACAACGTCCCTGAGCCCGCCACGGCCAGCCTCCTGGCCATCGGCGCCGCCGGATTGCTGGCGCGGCGTCGGCGCAAAGCGTAATGCTTCTGGCTGGAAGAGAGCAATAGATGAGTAGAAACAAAGTGGAGCGTGCCGTTCATTGGCGCGCTCCACTCTGTTATTTGGGCTTTGGCCTGTAACGGAGGAGGTGAGATTCGAACTCACGGGACCCTTGCGGGCCCACCGGTTTTCAAGACCTGATGACTTTGATGACATTTACGTCTTTTTTGTATTTTACCCTTTTCCATGCCCTTTTCATGGCTATACTCCTGTCGATGATGGTTCCATGACAGGAGAATATCATGCCGCGCCAAGCGAAGTTGAGCAAGAAGAATGGGCACTGGTACACGAAGGCCGGGAATCCGAATGGGGTGTACTTCGGCAAAATCGGCGACGTTACATACCAGGACGCCAAGGAAAAATTCGCGGATTATCTTAAGACGCTTACTCCGGCGCGAATGGCGCGCTTTGTCGCCTCTCTCAGCACCGCCGAGCTCATCGACCTGTTCCTTGATTGGGTACAGTCGCACCGCTCGGATCGTACCTACGACGAACGCAAGCGGCACCTCCAGCGGTTCGTCAACTTTTGCCGCAATGGACGGCTGGTCGGCGAGATCGCCGCGATGGAAATTCAGTCAGCGGACCTCTCAGCATTCCTTTCAGATGCCCAAGACCGCTATAAGCTCGATGCCTTCACCACTGATAAGCACGCAACAAGCATCAAGGCGGCGTTTAATTGGGGATCACGTCATCCCTCGCCTGTAACGCATCTCACGCCTGGCTTCCGTCCATTCGCCAGCGTTGAAAAGTACAAGCGGCCCCCGGAGCCGATGCTAGAGGACGAGTTGCCAAGCCCCGATGAAGTGGATTTGCTCTTCAAGTGGGCTAACGCTGATTTGGCGTTAGTCCGCGAGACG
>JBEKYH010000059.1:0-15151 GCA_049511115.1 Tepidisphaeraceae bacterium
CCGCGGAACACCCGAATCCGGCGGGAAATGGTGATGCGGTTGCGCCGGCCGCTTCGATCAGCTCACTGCGCGGGATGCATCTGCTGGTGGCTGAGGACAACGAGATGAACCAGTTCGTCACACAGCAGACACTGGAGCGGGCGGGCTGCACCTGCGACATCGTCGATGATGGAATAAAGGCGGTGCAGTCGGCGCAGAGCGGGAAGTATGACCTGGTGCTGATGGATTGCCAGATGCCCAGGCTCGATGGGCTCGAAGCCTCGCGGCAAATCCGCCAGTGGGAGGACTTGCAGGCGAAGCCGACCCGGCTGCCGATCATCGCGCTGACGGCCGAGGCGATTTCCGGAGACCGCGATCGCTGCATGGCCGCGGGGATGGACGGGTATGTGACCAAGCCGATCAACGGACAGGAGTTGTTTGCGGCCATCGCGGCCGTCGCGCGGGGGCGGCCGAAGATCGGAGACGCCTGCCCGCTTGACCCAGCCACTTCCGGCCAACCGCCGATTGATGTGGAATCCCTCTTCCGCCGGTGCATGCGCGATGCGGATTTCGCGACGCGGCTGCTGGAGCAGTTTGACCGGCGCGCGGCCCAGGATATCGACCTGCTGCGGCGCGGCATCAGCACCGGCGATATCGAGGGAACGACGCGGCGGGCGCACAATTTAAAGTCCGTCGCAGCCCACATCGGCGCGGGGGGATTGCGCGAGATCGCGCTGGAGATCGAGCAGGCGGGAGCGCGCGGCGATGCGGGATTGGTGCAGCGCCATGTGCAGCGGCTGGCCGACGAGGCGCGCCGCTGCGCCGACTATATCCCGCGGGCGATTGAATCAATGGCGAAGATGACCGAGCCAAGCGGGGCGAATTAACCCTTGGAGCCCAGGATGGACGTTCTAGTAGTAGACGACGACGAGTTTGCCATCAGCGTGTTGGAGACGACGCTGGGGCGCATGGGCTACAGCGTCGTCAGCGCGCGCGACGGGCGGGCGGCGCTGGACATTCTGCGCAGCAGCGAAATTCGCCTGGTCATCACCGATTGGGACATGCCCGAGATGTCCGGCATCGAACTCAGCCGGGCGGTGCGGCGCGAGGATTTGTCGGGATACGTCTACATCATCATGCTGACCGGCCGCGAAGGGGCGCGCCAGCGCATGGAGGGACTGTGTGCCGGAGCGGATGATTTTTTAAACAAGCCGCTCGACCCGGAAGAGTTGATCATCTGCCTCAAGCAAGCCGAGCGGATTCTGTCGCTGGAAACGCGCGATGTGGCGCTGTTCGCGCTGGCCAAGCTGGCGGAAAGCCGCGACGCGGACACGGGGGCGCACATCGAGCGGGTGCAGAGTTATACGCGGCTGATCGCGCGGGCGCTGACCCAGGAAATCAGGGCCAATTACGGGGTGGACGACGAATACATCCGCCTGCTCTATCAGACCAGCCCGCTGCACGATCTGGGCAAGGTGGGCATCCCCGACACGATTCTTCTCAAGGCGGGAAAGCTCACGCCGGACGAATTCTCGGTGATGAAGGCGCACACCATCATCGGAGCGCAAACGCTCGACGCGGCGCTGGCTCGATTTCCCAACGCACGATTTCTGCAGATGGCGCGGGATATCGCGGCAACGCACCATGAGCGGTTTGACGGATCGGGATATCCGCACGGACTGGCCGGAGAGCAGATTCCGCTGTGCGGGCGTATTGTCGCGGTGGCCGACGTGTACGACGCGCTGACGAGCCGGCGCGTCTATAAAGAGCCGATGACGCATGCCCAGGCGAGAGCGATATTGATCAGCGAGCGCGGGCGGCATTTTGATCCGGAGGTGGTTGACGCCTTTCTGCGGGCCGAGCCGCAGATTCTGACCGCGCAGGAGCGCCTGCGCGACGAGGAGGCGGCGATCGATCCGCAGCCGGTTGCGCTGCCGGCGCCTCCGGCGCCGGGGGAGCGCGGACCGGCGTCTTGCCGGATTCTCGTGGTCGAGGATGATCCGGTTCTTCTGGCGCAGGTCACCAAGGTGCTGGGGGCGACCGGCGAGGTGATTCTGACCGCGCCGGACGGGCGGGAGGCGATGCGCATTCTGCTGGAAATCGGCCCGCGGGTGGTCGTCTCCGATTGGGTCATGCCCAATGGCGATGGCCTGGAATTATGCCGGAATATCCGGGCCCGCAGCGATTTGCACTCCACGCATTTCATCATGCTTACGGCCCATTCAGACAAGTCGCGCCTGCTGGAGGCGTATCAGGCGGGGGTCGATGAATTCGTGGCCAAGCCATTCGACGCCGAGGAATTGCTGGCGCGCGTGCGCGCCGGGATTCGCGCGGCGAAATTGCATGATGAACTGTCGCGAAAGGCGGATGGATCGCAGGCGCTCAACGCGCAGCTTGCCGCGGTGAACAGCCGGCTGGAGCGGCTGACGGTGACGGACGACCTGACGGGGCTTTTCAACCGGCGTCATGCGATGTGCCGCCTGGAGGAGGCGTGGGCGCTGGTGGATCGGTACGGGCGTCCGCTGAGCATCGGGATGATCGACATCGATCATTTCAAGCAGATCAACGACACCTATGGCCACGATGCGGGGGACGCGGTGCTGCGGCGCATCGCGGGGATTCTGCGCGAGCAGACGCGCGGAACCGATGCGGTGTGCCGCGTGGGGGGCGATGAATTCCTGATTGTTTTCCCAGCGCAGACGATTGAGGAATCGGCGGTGTGCGCCGAGCGCTGCCGGATGGAAACGATGAAGCGGACACTGAACCTGGGGGGGAAGGAAATCGGCGTCAGCATCAGCATCGGGCTGGCGACGCGCACGACGTCGATGACGCATTACCCCGATTTGTTGAAAGCCGCCGATGAGGCATTGTATGCGGCCAAGCGCGCCGGCCGACGAGTCGTTCGCATTGCCGATCCAAACGAAAGTGATAAGGAGGAACCATCCGTGACCAATGACCAAGCGACCAACCCAGGGACAGGGCCGACCCGGGCAACGGCGACCAACAGTGGCGAGACAGCGGCCCAGCCCGCGGCCCCGCCGATTGACATGGGCGCGGTTCTCAAGCGCTGCGGCGGCGATGCGATGTTCGCGGCGGCGGTGACCGAGCGATTCCGCGTGCAGGCGGGGAATGAGCTGGCCAAGATCGAGCAGGCGCTGGCGGCGTCGGACGCGGCGGCGCTGTGCCGGGCGGCGCATAGCCTCAAGAGCATGGCGGCGTACATGTCGGCGAATGCGGCGGTGAATCTGGCCCGGGAAATTGAAGACCTGGGCCATGCCGCGCGGCTGACGGAGACGAACCGGGCGCTGGCGCAGCTTCGGACGGAGATCGAACGCGCGGTGGCGTGGATTACGCAGAATAATCCCAGCGACGCGGCACCGGCGACGGTGGTTCGCCGCGGCAATTGAACGAGCATTGCAGTCGCGGCCGCATGGCAGGATGATCCATGTCTAACGGTAATTGCGCGCCTCGCTCGATTCGGCAGGCTTTATCCATGCACACGCCAGACGAACAAATCTTTAACATGTCCTTGATGCACAAATCCGACTCAATCGGCTACAACGCGGTGCAATGATGGAGAGACGGCGATGAGATTTGCGTTAGCTCTTGCGGCTGCCACAATCTTGGGCGTGGTGAGCTTGGCCTTTTCTGGACCTCTTCCAACCTATATGGATGCGACGAAACCTATTGATGCGCGCGTAAATGATTTGCTGTCGCGCATGACGATTGAGGAGAAAATCGCCCTTGTGCACGGCAATTCAAAATTCACCACGGCGGGAATTCCTCGGCTGGGGATTCCGGTGCGATGGCTCAGCGACGGGCCGCATGGGGTGCGCGAGGATATCGGGCCGGACACCTGGGCGCCGATGGGGCCTACGGATGATTTCTCGACGTGCATGCCGTGCGGGAGCGCGCTGGCGGCGACGTGGGATATGAATATCGCGCAACTTGAGGGGCAGACCATCGGCGAGGAGGCGCGCGAGCGCGGGAAGCAGATCATGCTTGGGCCGGCGGTCAATATTCAGCGCACGCCGCTGGGAGGGCGGAATTTTGAATACATGGGAGAGGACCCGCTTTTGGCGGGGACGATGGCGTCGGCTTACATCAAGGGCGTGCAGTCGCAGCAGGTGGCGTCGTGCGTGAAGCATTTTGCCTGCAATAACCAGGAGACGAATCGCAATCGCATTGACGTGAACGTGGACGAGCGCACGTTGCGGGAAATCTATCTGCCGGCGTTTGAGATGGCCGTCCATCAGGGCGGGGCACTGGCGGTGATGGCGGCTTACAACAAAATCAACGGCGAATTCTGCGCCGAAAACAGCTATCTGCTGAACACCATTCTCAAGGGGCAGTGGGGATTCAAGGGGCTGGTGATGTCCGACTGGGCGGCCGCCCACGACACGCAGGGAGCCGTGCTGGGCGGGCTGGATTTGGAAATGGGGACCGACAAACCGTATGACCAGTTTTATCTGGCCAATCCGTTCCTGGAGGGATTGCAGGATGGAACGTACGCGATGTCGCTTCTGGACGATAAGGCGCGGCGAAATCTCTACGTCTATTTCGCCAGCGGGGCGATGGATGAGCGGCGACCGGCGCAGATCAACACCAAGGCGCATCAGACCACGTCGCGGATGGTGGCGGAAGAGGCGACGGTGTTGCTGAAAAATGATGGGGCGCTTTTGCCGCTGGATGAGAAGGCGATCAAGACCATCGCGGTCATCGGGAACAATGCGACGCTGAAGCAATGCGCGGGCGGCGATAGCTCAGGAGTCAAGGCGTTTTATGAGATCACGCCGCTGGAGGGGATCACGCGGCGCGTGGGACGGTCGATGAACGTGATATTCTCGCAGGGTTACGCGCCGCCGCCGGCGCGAGGGGGCGGGCGGGGCGCGCCTTCGACACGGCCGGCGCCGGATGCGCAGGAGTTAATTGATCGCGCGGTTTCCGCGGCCAGGGCGGCGGATGTGGCGATTCTCGTGTGCGGCAACGACCACTCCGCAACGGGGGACACGGAAGGATCTGATCGGCCCAGCCTTGAGTTGTCGTATGGGCAGGATGAGTTGATCCGGCAGGTGACGGCGGCAAACCCGCGAACGGTTGTAGTCCTGGTAGCGGGAACGCCGGTCGCAATGCCGTGGATTGAGCAGGCGCCGGCGGTGCTGCAAAGCTGGTTTGGCGGGATGGAGGGGGGCGATGCACTGGCGGCGATATTGTTCGGGGATGTGAATCCTTCGGGCAAGCTGCCGTGCACGTTTCCCAAAAAACTGGCTGACTCGCCGGCGCATGCCATGGGAAATTTTCCCGGGGACGGAGCGAGCGTGCATTACGCGGAGGGGCTTCTGGTCGGGTATCGGTGGTATGACACGATGTCGATCGAGCCGCTGTTTCCGTTTGGGTTTGGGTTGTCGTATACGCAATTCGACTACGGCGATTTGAAAGTGGCGAAGGCCACTGGCGACGATGCGGTGGCCACGGCGCAATTCCAGCTCACCAACTCGGGCCGGCGGCGCGGGGCGGAGGTGGCGCAGGTTTATGTGCAGCCGGTGCATTCGCATCTTCCGCGGCCGAAGCAGGAGTTGAAAGGGTTCGCCCGGGTGCAGCTTGACTCGACCGAGTCGCGCGAGGTCACTATTCCGTTGAATGCGCGGGCGTTCGCGTACTTTGATCCGGACCGGAAAGCGTGGGTGGCCGAGGCGGGGGATTACACGATTGCGGTTGGGTCATCGTCGCGGGATGTGCGGCTGAAGGCGAGCTTTCAGTTGGATCAGGAGATTGTGATGAAGCCGTAGTGTCGGCAATACGTCGGGATGGCGCGGGTACACCGGGACGTGCGGGCGGGGGATCACGCTGGCGAATATCACGAATGTCGCGTTATCCGGGATCAGCGTGAGCGGGTTTCAGGGGGCGTTGATTGCCGCGAATAATGTGCGGGGGACCGGGTTGGATGTTGGGAAGTAGCGGGTCGAGACGCTTCAGGTCTTTGTCTGAGCGATTCGGCCGCAATCTTTGCCACAAACGCCTCAATATCGTCGGGATCGACGGCCACGAACTCGCCGCGATCTATTTCGTCGAACGCCTGCTTGGCCAGACGACGTATCGTTCGAAGATTCAGTTTGTCCTCGTGTTCACTATGCTTGACACCTCCGGGACTGACGCGAACAACGTCGCTGGCGCTGTGCTTGAGTTCATTACTTCGCATCATTTTATTGCTTTCTGCTTGACAATCTTCCTTATCGAGCCGATACTTATTCTGGAGACTCAGCCCCAAGGCTGCTTTCGGGTGGCCTGAACGGCGTTGTCTCCTTTTTTATTTCGCTCACCGTGGAGTATAGGGATCGGGAACGAAGACGATGCCGTACTCCTTGTAAATGTTTCCGTCGCGATAGGCATCGCCACAAAACTGTAATTGATGCAACCATGGACCAAACTCGCCGGCGATCTCGGCGCGAGTTGGCGCATCCATGCCTCGCGTAGTGAGTCGGAACCCCCAGTTTACGCAGTAGATCGCCAAGTCCGCCGCCTGAACAGGGTAAGTCATATCAGATGAAACGAAGAATGGCGTCGGCACAATCCACGAAGACCGATAGCGACCGGCCTGTGATCTTGCGAAATAGCTTTCGAGCCTGCGTACGAAGTGACGATCCGAGGTTTTCTCAACTTCATCCATCACGAGCAGGCCATGCAGCTTCTCGCCTTCCAAGAAATAGAAATACCGCTCCAGCAGAAAGACCTGATCTTTCCTTAAAAAATTTTCGGCTTTGAAGCTCTGCGGCCGCCTTACATTCTTCGGTATTGCAGAGGCGAATAACCGTGCCTTGTGATCGCGTAATAGTTGGAATGTTCCGCGAACCATCTCCAGGCAGGCTTGGCCGTAGGCGGTAAACTCCTGGCGCGTCGGAGGTTTTTTCTCCAGCCCCTTAGTCAAGAACCCACGGCAATGCTTGCGTCGCTCCTCGCCAGCCATAGGCGGACCCTGCTCCGCCCACTTGAATCGATCCTTGTCCAGCAACTTGCAACCCTTCAGCTCCTTCCGGAATTGATGAAGTTCCGCGCCGAACGACGACAGTTCCAATCGCTGAACATCCTGCACGAAGGGCCACAATTCCGAGGCATGCAGCGCGATTCCTCCGCGCACCTCATAGGGCATGGCCCGGTGATCGTGTCCGCTCTCATCAAGAAATAAAAGCCAGCTCACAACCACACCCGCAAATTCTCGTATTTCACTGACCATTTCCCGTTATCGGGGAACCCCGGCGCATTTCCGGCAGGCCCGGCGGTCCAACCCGCGGCCATCATGGCCGTGGCGGACAGCAATCCGCCGTTGGCGGGGAGATAGGACGTCAGTCCGGGGCGCTGGTAGACGTGGCCGTTGGGGAGGTAGCGGTTTTTGGGGGATTCGATCATCAGGGCCTGGATGGCCAATTCGCTTTCGCGGCAGCGGGCGGCGGTCATGGCGGCCATGGGGAAATCCCAGCCCCAGCCGGTGTCCCATTGCCAGACTTCCATGACGCGGCGAATGGTCCGCCGCATGGTGGGAACGTCCACGCCGTCGCCGGGCTGCATGCCGAACGCGCCGAGCAAGGCGGGGTGCTCCTTGTTCCAGTTGGTGTAGGTGTCAGTCATGCCTTCCTGCATGAGGTACAGGCCGTCGTTCACGGGAAGCGGGGCGAGATTCGCCAGCACATCGGCCCATGCCGGATCGGCGGGTAGCCCTAATCGCGTGCGCCATTCGAGCGCCGTGCGCAAACCAAAACGCCAATACGCCAACTCGAAAGTCGGGTTGATGTTGGTGGTGGTTTCCGTGTTCTCCGAGACGGTCTTGATCGGCGGACCCAGGACATATCGGCCGTTCGCATCCTTCACGGCAAAGCTGGCCATGAAGTCGGCGGATTGGAAAACAATGTCGCGCCATTTTTGCAAAGTCTGTGGCGAGGGGTCCTGGCGGTAGGAAAGCTCGGCGTAATAGATCGGATGGGGCTGCTGCCAGATGAGGAGCGGGGCGACGGGGGAGGGGGAATCGCGGCCGTCCGGGCCGACCATCTTGGGCCAGCGGCAACCTTTGTATCCTTGGCGCGCGGCGGTGGCCAAGCCGACATGCATGATGCGCGCGTAATAGCCAAGGCTCTTATCAAGCAGCGGGAAGCGGTTCCAGACGGCGAAGTGGGCGCTGTGCCACCAGTGCATTTCGAGGTGAAACTTGCCGTACCAGGAGGCGGAGTTATTGAGCAGGCCGGTCTCGGCGGCGGGCATCGGGCCGGCGTCGTGGAGAGCGGTGTTGTACTGCGATAATACTATTCGCCGCTCGAGTTCGCCGGCGCGGGGGTCGGTGCTGGCGGAGATGTCGATCGCGCCGCCAGTGGACCAGAAGGTTTCCCAATGCTGGGCGCTGGACTGGCGGGTCTGAAGCGCGCTGGGGAGATCGCCGGGGGAGAGTGCGGGGGCGAAATTGCAGACGAATTCGAGCGGGCCGCCGTCGGATCGCGTTAAAGTGAATTCATGGCGGGCGCGCTGTGTGAACTGGGCGTTTTGCCAGGCGAGGGTGACGTCATACTGATCGTCGTCGAGCTTGCGGTGAAAGTCGGCGCGAGTGGCGCCAGCCGATACGGTGGTTGTGTGCCGATCGGGGGAGGACCAATCGGCCATGGATTCACTGGGCGAAGCGAAGGGAAAGGCGAGGAGCACGGTCAGGCGGCCAGCGGCAAGCAGCGGCGAATCGACCTTAACGGCGAGCATATCGAGGTCGGGATGGCAGGCGGTTTGCACGGTGACAGGCTGGCCCTGCGCTTCAAAGCGGCTGGTTAAAATTCCGCTCCAAAGGTCAAGCTCCTGGTTGATGTTGGCGATGTCGGCTAGCGCGGCGAGGGAGCCATCCTGTTTTTTAATCTCCAGGGCGAGCCGGCCCAGGTGAAAGCGATGGGGATTTTCGCGGAGCCAATTGAACAGAGGCTCCTGGCCGGTTTTGTCGGTGGCGTAGCCGACGGGGCGGCCGTAGGTGTTGAAGGATTTGAAGCGATAGTCCTCGATTTTCAAGCCGGCCGGGAGCGGATTGCTGTGCCAGCCCCAGTGGCTTGCCGTGCAGAGGGGAAAATCGGTGTGATAATCGTCCTGAAAAGACTGCAAGCCGGTGACATCGGCCGTGAAAGCAAAGTTGCCGTTCCCGACGGTGAGGGCGGAGAAGGGGTCGGCCTGGGTGATTTTGGGGTTGTGGCGGGCGACGGTGGAGCGGCGGTCGATTGAAGACGATGGCGCGGCGGTTTGGCCGGGGGCAAATTCAGGAGCCGCGACGTAGAGACCGCTGATGGCTGCTAGGGCCAGGAAATCCCGGCGGGTGACTGGCATGTTGTTCCTCCGATTTCAGTTCTGCCCTGCCATAGCCACTCGATCCGAATCCGCGTTGGCGGAGGGACCGAAGAGGTGCTGGGCGGCGGCGGCGGCGGTGTAATGATCGTAGCCGTTGCGTGGGAGGGGATCGGTCGCTCCCAGGATAGAAACACAAACGCTGAAGATTAACAGGAGGCAAGCCGCGCTCCATCCCAGGAGGTAATGTTCGTGGCGAAGCCAGGCGCCTGACCAGAAAACGGCCAGGGGCAGAAACGCGATGAACCAGCGGTTGGCGAACATAGCGCCGCGCACGTCGGCCCAGGTGAGGGAATAGGCCAGCACGATGAGGACTGCGCCGACGGCCGTGGTGAGGGCGACGGCTTTGGTCGGGCCGGGCCAATTGCCGCGGAGAACGCCGAACAGGCCCAGGGCCGCGATGATCAGGATGGGAAAGTGGGTGAGCAGGCCGTGTTGGCCGAAGAGGCAGCCGATGAGGCGCGAGACGGGGCGGAGCCAGGCTCGCCAGCCGCTGAGGAGCGGGAGGTTATCGTCGGGGTCCAAGTCGGGGCGGCCCGCGGGGGCGAGGGCGTCGGAGACGGAGCTCCAGGTCGCCAGTCTGGCGGTGTCGCCGGTGCGGGAGACTTCCAGTTCGCGGTGCATGAGCGCGGGTTTCCAATCGCCGGTAACGGGGAAATTCAGGGCCAGATTGAAATAGACCGGAGGAACCAAGCCCAGCAGGAAAAGAGCGGCCCCGGCGGTGCGGCGCACGATCGGCCAGCGCATGACGAAGATGGTCAGGATCAGTGGGATCGGAAAGACGGCCGCGGGAGGATCGAGAGTGAGGGCCAGCCCCGCGCACGCCCCGGAGGCGATGAGCCACCAGATATTGCGCCGCGGTTTGCGGCTGTTGGCGACGTAAATGAGCGCTCCGACGGCGCCCAGCACCAGCGCCGCGGCGGGGGCGTGGGGATTCAGGACGACGGCGTAGCTGAACATTCCACTGCCGAAAACCACGGCGGCGGCAAGAAGGCAGCGAATGGGGCGGCGCAATTCAAACACCCGGGCCATTTTGTAAAGCAAGCCGGCGGCCAGCGCGACGGGGATGGTTACGCCAAACAGCGTGAGCAAAAAGGGGGCGAGTGTCGGCGCGGCGCGCAGGGTGAGGTGGGCGCGGCTCATGAGCCAATAGGGGCCGGCGAGAAGGACGGCCATCATCGGAGGCTGGCGGCTGAAAATGTGGCCGCGCGAGCGGATGAGGCCGGTGTCGGGAAGCGGAACGCCGGGACCGAGGTCGAGCCCTTCCAAGGATAGCGAATGATGATCGACCACGGCGGCGATGGTCGCCAGTCGAGCGGCTTCGTCGTCGGAGACTTCGTTGGCGTCGGGATGTCTGAGGGGGCGCAGGAGAGGCAATGCGACGAGGAGAATCAGAATTGGCGACGCGAGCGCCCAGGGGCGTACGAGGGGTTGCGAACGGGTCCGTCGCATGAGCATCATGGGAACGAAAGCCGCCTATGGCAGGCCAAGCCCGCCCGTTACAGAGTCCAACTTCAGTACGTCTTCGTGAACTGCACGAAATTACGCAGGATGCGGTCGCCCAGGCGCGTGTAGCGGCCCAGGTTTTTCTCGGTCTGGTCGCGAATCTCCTTCATCTTGTCGGCGCTTAGCAATGCCGGCGCTTCGGCGGCGTGGGCTGCGACTATCGCGTCGATATCCGCAGCGGTCAATTCAAAGTGAAACTGAAAGCCGAAGAGGCGATTCTTGAAACGGAATGCCTGGTTTTTGCAGGCTTTGCTGGAGCTGAGCAGTGAATTGCCGCTGGGTGGCGGCGGTGTTCCCGGCGGAGGCGGCGTCGCCGGTCCGGGGAGGCGCGGCAGATCGAACGTGTCGGCATGCCAGTGGAACATGGGCGCGCCGTCGGTCATGCCGGTGACCATCGGCTCGGTGCCGCCGGGAAAGGGGAACGTGACGGGCAGCCAGCCCCACTCGGGGGTTGGATTGGCATGGACCTTAGCGCCGGCCGCGCGGGCGAGAAGCTGGGCGCCCAGGCCGATCCCCAGGATGGGGCGGTCGATGGCGATCATGCGCTTGAGCAATTCAGTTTCATTGGCCAGGAACGCCGCCTCGGCGGCGGCGCCATCGGCAATTCGCATCGGGCCGCCCAGGGCGACGACGAAACGGATTTCGTCGAGGTCGCTGGGGACTTCGTCACCGGCAAAGAGTTTGCGAATCTGCACGGGTATGCCGAAGTCGCGGAGAATCCCCGTTACGCGGCCGGGACCGAAGGCCTGGGCTTGTTGCAATATAAATGCACTGCTCATCGGGGGGTTATGATCCGTTGCAGCGAACCGCCTTGTCAAGCTCGGCGCTGACCACCTGGGCCAGACGAAGCCGCGGATCCTGCGAATCGAGGCGGAACGTGAGGCGAAACCAGGATTTCCCGTCGTCATCCATATCGGGATAAATGCGCCGGACGGCGGCGGCTAATTCCTTGAGGGAGGCAAATCCGTCGGCCCGGGCATCAGCGCGGGTGAGGGAATCCCATTCGATGGGTTCGACCGATTCCAAGATAAGCCAGCCGATGCCGGGGGCGTGGACGCGCGAACCACCGGTCATGCGGCGTTTGCGCCAGCGGCGGAGGGTGGCGGTCTTCTGGCCGCAGAGGATGGCCTGGCGGAATTGCTTTTTGAACCAGAGTTGGGGCAAAAGAAAGGTCCTCCAATGCGCGCGTCGTGCGCCGGTCCACGAGTGTAGCCAGGGGCTGGGGCGGCGTCCAATGGACGATGCGGACGTTGGAGTGGTGCGTTTCCCGGGGTTCGGAAAATGGAATGAACGCCGAGACTCAGAGAACCTATGAAGAAATCGCGAGGAACTCGCCGCTTAGGCAGATTTACGCTCTGCCGTTATCAAAGAACGCCCAAACGCGCCAAGACGATGATAATGACCAGGATCCCAAAGACGACACTAAGGATGAGGATTCGCTTTTTTTCCGCGGCCTTCTGCTCGGCCGGCTCTTCCTTGTTGCGGCGCCTGTATTTTAGTTTCAGGTGGTTCGGGAGCTCATCCTGCTCAACGCGGCATTTGGCGCACATGGTGATGCCGTGGAGGGTGGCGATGGACTCGGCGGGGACAAGGCGGCCGCATTCGGGGCAACGGGCCCGGGCTTTGTCTGGGCCGCCACGCTGGCGTTCGCGATCGGCCTTGTGGCAGTCGTAGCACCAATAGCCTTTTTCGTCCTTGGCGCGCTTTTCGTGAGTTACATCACGGCCGCAGACGCAGCAGAGCTTCTTAGGCCCGGCAGCGGGGGCGGGAGTGACGGGGATCGGCGCAGCGGGAGAGCCCTGGGCCGCGTTCGCGGCGGCCTGGAGCTCGACCTCGGTGTCGTCGAGGGACAGAGCCCCCTCGCAACGGCACTTAGGCCGCGGGTCGTTCTCGTCGGCCCCTATAACGCCGCCGCAATCGGGACAAATCAGCTCAATACCCATAACCTCAAATCCTCTATGCTTATTTTAGCCTGTGTCCAGTGAGTTTGTCCCGCCTCGAGGCAGAGGGGCGAGGACTGAGCGAGGACTGAGAGGCAGACATGCACGCCGAGTCCTTAAAGTTCCGGCTTGGACAACCGCATATTCATCCCTAAACTGCGGGGATGTTGTTTGATTTTTCACCTTATCAGGCCGTTCTGCTCGACCTGGACGGCACGCTTTGCAACGAAAACGAGCCGCTTCCGGGGGCGGCGGCGTTGATTGGGCGACTAAAGCGCGAGGACAGGAAGATTGCCTGTCTTTCCAACAGCATCCAAAGCCCCGCCCGTGTGGCACGGAGGCTGCGCGACATTTCCATCGACCTAAGCCCTGATCTGCTTTACACGGCGGCAGAGGCGGCGGCAAATTATTGCATCGAGCATTATCCGGCCGGGGCGGGGCTTTATAGCCTGGCCAGCGAAGGAATTGCCGAGTTATTGGGCGAGCGGTTTCGCTGGGTGGAGTCGGAATTGGAGGATTGCCGGGCCGTCGTGGTGGGGAATACCACCTGCGTCAATTGCACGCTGCCGCGACTGCGGACGGGGATGCACCTCATCCGGCGCGGGGCGGCCTGCCTGGGGATTTGCGGCGACCGGGCCTTTCCCAGCCCGGCGGGACTGGAGATCGGAACCGGGTCGGTCACGCGCATGCTGGCCTACGCCGCCAACGTGCAGCCGATCATTTTTGGCAAGCCGGAGAGGGCGTTTTTCCAAGGGCTTTGCGATCGGCTGGGGGTGAAGGCACAGGACTGCATTCTGATCGGGGATAATCTCGATTCGGATATCGGCGGGGCGAAAAACGTGGGGATGAGAACGATTCTCAGCCTCACGGGGGTGACGAGCCGGAGAGACTTTGCGACCGCGCCGGAGGGATTGCGGCCGGATTGGGTGGTGCAAAATCTAGAGGAGTTGTAGTTATCGGACGCGGGCAGCGACACGGCGCAAAAGTATTGCAACGACGGCTCCTTCCTAACCGAGCGGCCGCAATAGAAAGTTGCCTATTGCGTTGTAATGGTGGAGAAACAAGCCCTATGAAACTTACCACACTTACTGTTGCGGCCGCGCTGTCGCTTGGAACGATTGTTGCCTTTACGGCTGGCGCGGAAGCGGCGTCTTCTCACGTCGGAATTATCCGCGTTGCGAATATTCAGGGGGAGATGCAAATCCTTCGCGCGGATGTTGCATCGCTCAAGTCGGCCGTGCAAAGCCATAACAAGGCAGCCGCGGTCGCCGCCGGGAGGAAGTTGGAGGCCGACTGGTCGGCGCTGCCGGCGACGGCGAAAGGACAAATTCTGGATAATTATCCGGCGGTCGCAAAAACCGTGGGCGAGATCAAGGCCGTGCGGGCGGACATCGAAGCAATCAAGGCGGCCCGAAAGAGCAAGGACAAGGCGGCCGTCGAAGCAGCCCGGGCGAAACTGAAAACGGATTGGGAGGCGCTGCCGCCGGGGGTTCGGATGTTGATTGAGGCGATACATCCGGAGGTGGGGAAGGCGGCACGGTAACAACGTCGATCGGCGTTGTGGTCGAGAAGCAGCTTCACAATCTCGGGCGGTCCGCCAGCAGATGCTGCGCCGCCAACTCAAGCACGGCTAGGGCTTGCTCACGGGAAACACCTTCGAAACCGTCCAAAAAGTCGTCCAGAGATTCGCCGGCGGCCAGTGAGTCGAACAGGTTTTTTACGGGTACGCGCGTGCCATAGAAACAGGGCGTGCCGCTGACCCGGTTGGGGTTAATCCAGATGAGGCCAAAGAGCGGATGGCCGGGCTGAATCTTGTCGCCTTCGAGGAGTTCAGGGGATATCTCCTGAACGTGCTGCAGCGGTAATGTTGCGGTGGTGTCGTGCATCGATCCCTCGTCGTATTTGCTAATTCAGCCAGTTAGTTGTAACACGAATGCGGCGCCGCCTCCATTATGAACGCCGCCCCTGGCCCGGCGATCAAGCCACCGCCCGCGCTTCCTTCACCCTTTCGATCTGTGCCCCCACGGCCGCGAGCTTCAGTTCGATCTTTTCATAGCCGCGGTCAATGTGGTAGACGCGGTCGATGCGGGTGGTGCCCTTGGCGACCAGGCCGGCGAGCACAAGGGCCGCGCTGGCGCGGAGGTCGCTGGCCATGACGGAGGTGCCGTGAAGTTCATCCACGCCCTGGATCACAGCGGTGGCCCCTTCGACTTTGCGAATGCGGGCGCCCATACGGTTGAGTTCGCCGACGTGGAGGAAACGGTCGGGGAAGATTCGCTCGGTGATGACGCTGTTGCCGCCGGCGAGGGCGAGGAGGGACATTAGTTGGGCCTGCAAATCCGTTGGGAAGCCGGGGTAGGGCTGAGTGG
>JBEKYH010000060.1:0-15065 GCA_049511115.1 Tepidisphaeraceae bacterium
TGCGAATTTCTCTTGACGCGGCCGGGGGCGTTGCCGCATATTACCGATCCGCGCTTCTGGACCATTTGAGGATGATCGTCTGTTAAATTCTATACCCCATTTTTAGAGGGATACGCCTATGGCCGCCAACGCTCGCTACGCCGCGATTCAGTCTATTTCGGTCGCCAAGCACAAGCTCGACCAGATCGACTTCATGAAGACACATGCCAAAGACCTGTTCGGCATGTATGTCTTCAATGAGGAGGTTCAGCGCGAGCGGCTGCCCAAGCATGTCTTCAAATCGCTGCAAAAAACCATCAAGGAAGGCGCGCCCTTCGATCCGGGTATCGCCGAAACAGTAGCCGCCGCGATGAAGGATTGGGCAATCGACCACGGCGCAACTCACTACACCCACCTTTTCCAGCCGATGACGGGAATCACTGCTGAAAAACATGACAGCTTCGTGAACCCCACCGGCAACGGCACAGCGCTGGCCGAATTCAGCGGCCGCGAACTGACCAAGGGCGAGCCCGATGCCAGCAGCTTCCCCAGCGGCGGCTTGCGCGCGACGTTCGAGGCGCGTGGCTATACCGCCTGGGACCCGACCAGCCCGGCCTATATCATGAAGCAGCCCAACGGTTCGACGCTGGTGATCCCCACCGCATTCCTGAGCTGGACCGGCGAGGCGCTCGACAAAAAGACCCCCCTGCTCAAGTCGATGGAAGCCCTCAGCGTACAGGCGATTCGCGTGCTCAAACTCTTCGGCAAGGAAGCCAAGCACGTCTTCACGACGGTTGGTTCCGAGCAGGAATATTTCCTCATCGACAAGAGTTTCTACATGCTCCGTCCCGACCTCATCAACGCCGGTCGCACCCTGTTCGGCGCCAAGCCTCCCAAGGGACAGGAATTGGAAGATCAGTATTTCGGCGTGATTCCCGATCGCGTCATCGCCTGCATGGCCGACGCCGAAGCGGAGCTCATGAAGCTCGGCGTGCCGATCAAGACGCGCCACAACGAAGTGGCCCCCAGCCAGTACGAACTGGCCCCCACGTTTGAAAACAGCAATCTGGCCACGGACCACCAGAACCTGATCATGCTGACCCTGCGGACGACCGCTGAGAAGTATGGCCTGGCGTGCCTGCTGCACGAGAAACCCTTCGCCGGCGTCAACGGCAGCGGCAAGCACAATAACTGGTCAATGTCCACCGATTACGGCGAGAACCTGCTCAATCCCGGCGATACTCCGCACGATAACGCGCAGTTCCTGGTGTTCGTCTGCGCCACCATTCGCGCGGTATCCAAGTACAGCGACATTCTCAGGTTGTCGATTGCCAGCGCGCATAACGACCATCGCCTTGGGGCCAACGAAGCACCGCCGGCGATCATCAGCATCTACCTGGGCGATCAGCTCAACGACATCATCGAGCAGATCGAAAAGGGCGGCGCCAAGAGCAGCAAGCAGGGCGGTTGGTTTGAGACCGGCGTGTCCGTGCTTCCCAAGATTCCCAAGGAAGCCGGCGACCGCAACCGAACCAGCCCGTTTGCTTTCACGGGAAACAAATTCGAGTTCCGCGCGGTCGGCGGTTCCGCGAACATCGCCGGCCCGAACACGATTCTCAACACGATTGTCGCCGACAGTCTCGATTTTATCGCCACCAAATTGGAAGCCGACGTCAAGGCCGGCAAGGACCTGCACAAGGCCATTCAGGAATTGCTCCCGACCATCATCAAGGAGCACAAGAAGGTCGTCTACAACGGCGACAACTACACCGAAGAGTGGCACAAGGAGGCCGAAAAACGCGGCCTGCCCAACTTCAAAAATACAGTGGACGTGCTTCCGGTGATCAATAAGAAGGAAGTCATCGAGGTCCTTTCCAAGTACAAAGTGTACAGCGAAAAGGAACTGGCCAGCCGGTTCATCATTCTCTCCGAGGGCTACACCAAGACGGTGACCATTGAAGCGAATCTGACTTCGTTCATGGCCCGTACGCAGATTCTCCCCGCCGCCCTGCGATATCAAACGCAGGTTGCCGACTCGGTCAACGCTGCCAAGGCCGCCGGCGTTGATGTGGCCGCACAGTTCGAGGAATTGAAGGTCCTCTCGGCGACCATCGCCGATTTGCAAAAGGGAATCGCCAAGCTGGACAAGGCCCTGCATCACCACCCCGAGGGAGACGCCTACGCTCACGCCAAAGCCGCGCGGGACTCGCTCCTGCCGGCGATGCTGGACGTGCGCAAGGCGGCGGACAAGCTGGAGACCATCGTCGCCGACGATCTCTGGCCGCTGCCGACCTACCGGGAAATGCTGTTCATCCGGTAACGCTCGCGATTCTTTGCAAATACCGCTTAATAAGCCCCGGTCAATTCGCCGGGGCTTTTTTTGCGCCCTCGGTAATTGCGATGCTGTACAATCCCCGCCTTGTTTCATCCGCGCATCAATCTTTCCAGCGACGCCGACCAAACGGTCCGCGTTCCATGGACAACCGGGTTCGTCACCCCGGTCTGCACGCTCCGTTGCGACGCGCGAACACTCAAATCAACCGCGACAATAGGCGAAGCGACCATAGGCCGATGGAGCGATCCGCTGGCTGCGTTGGAATGGATGTCTAATACCTTCTGGCCGGGCAAGGGACGATGGATTGGATTCTTGAGTTACGAACTGGGCCGCCTGTTTGAAACGCTGCCCGCCCCGACGCCCGATGATTTGAATTTGCCCCTGTTCGTCTTCACCTATTGCCGCCCGGTCGGCGAGCGTGGCAACTTCCCCGAACCAACTTATGGCACAAGCAACGCTCCGCTGCGCTCCAACTTCACGCGCCGGGATTACGAGGCCGCCGTTGCCGGCGTGATCGAATACATCGGCGCCGGCGATGTGTTTCAGGTGAACCTCTCGCAGCGATTCACGGCGGGGCTGAGCATTCCAGGCGCCGACGTATACCGGCGGCTGGTGCAGCGTTACCCGGCAAAATTCGGGGCGTATCTCGCCCACGAGGACTTTGCGCTTGTATCCAATTCGCCCGAACTCTTCCTGCGCATTACTCCAGATCAACGCATCGTCACGCGCCCCATCAAAGGCACGCGCCCGCGCCAGGAAGGAATGGAAGAGGAACTTCGCAATAGCGCCAAGGACCAGGCCGAATTGAACATGATCGTCGACTTGGAGCGCAATGACCTCGGCCGCGTCTGCACCATCGGCAGCGTCAAGGTAACCGAGCCGCGCGTCATTGAGGCGCACCCGTCCGTTTATCACGGCGCGGCAACCATCGAAGGAACGCTCCGCGACGACGTGAAATTTGTCGATCTGCTTCGCGCCGTTTTCCCCGGCGGCAGCGTCACGGGAGCGCCCAAAATCCGTGCCATGCAGATTATCGACGAATTGGAAACCGTTCGCCGCGGCCCTTACTGCGGCGCGATCGGGTATCTCGAACGAGACGGCTCAATGGAATTCTCCATCGCCATCCGGACAATCATCCTCAAGGACGGTCTGGCTCATTTTTCAGTCGGCGGCGGTATCGTGGCTGATTCAAAGCCCGACCAGGAATATGAGGAGACGCTGGTCAAAGCGCAGGCTTTGTTCGCAGCCCTAGGCGTGACGCCGGAGCTTCATTGATGATCGCTCACGAGGTCAACTTCGACGGCCTGGTCGGCCCGACGCATAATTACGCGGGCCTCGCCTTCGGCAACATCGCCTCCGCCACCAATCAGGGGCGCAAATCCAATCCGAAAAAAGCAGCGCTGGAGGGACTGGCCAAGATGATGGTCCTCGCGCGGCTCGGCGTGAGGCAGGCGGTGCTGCCGCCTCATCCGCGCCCGGATGTTTCTGCCCTGCGCCGATTGGGTTTTTCGGGCCCGGATCAGACGGTTCTCCAAACTGCGCGGCGTGACGCCCCGCACTTGCTCGCCGCGTGCGCCAGCGCATCAGCCATGTGGACCGCCAATGCCGCGACAGTTTCGCCATCGGCCGACACGGCAGACGGCCGCGTCCATTTCACGCCGGCAAATCTGGTGAGCCAATTGCATCGATCGCTGGAAGCGCCCACGACGGCACGCATTCTAAAGGCGATCTTTCGCGATGAAGCGGTTTTCGCCCATCATCCCCCCCTGCCGTGCGCAGCCACTGTCGCCGACGAAGGCGCCGCCAATCACCTGCGCCTCGCCCCGGCGCACGGGCAGCCCGGCATAGAGGTTTTCGTCTACGGCCGCGAGGGACGCAGCGCAGGTGACGCCCTCGCGCGGAAATTTCCCGCACGTCAGACGCTGGAAGCCTCCCAGGCTGTCGTGCGCGCCCATCAATTGGACAACAGCGCCCTGTTCCTTCGTCAAAACGCCGCCGCAATTGACGCCGGCGCATTTCACAATGATGTCGTGGCTGTCGCGAACGAGAATGTTCTCCTGTGCCACGCCCAGGCCTGGGAAGCTCAACCCGACGCCATCAAGCGCCTCGCCCGCGCCCTGCGATCGCGCGGCGGCGAACTGATTGCTATCACAGTAAACGCCCGACAAGTCTCCTTAGCCGAGGCCGTCTGCACTTATCTGTTCAACAGCCAGATCGTGTCGCTGGCTGATGGATCGATGGCGTTAATCGCGCCCCAAGAATGCCGCCGCGCGCCGCGCGTGCGCGATTTCTTAGATCGCCTTCCCGAAATGGGAACTCCGATCCGCAAAGTCCATTTTGTCCCCGTGCGTCAGAGCATGCGCAATGGCGGCGGCCCCGCGTGCCTGCGCCTCCGCGTGGTGCTCAATGAGCGCGAACTCGCCGCTGCTCATCCCGGTGTCTTCCTCACACCGCAACTGTTTGACTCGCTTTCCGCCTGGATCGAGCGCCATTATCGCGAGGAACTGCGCCCGGCCGATCTGCCGGATCCAAAGCTTCTCGACGAAAGCCGCCGAGCATTGGACGAATTGACGGCCCTTCTCGCTCTTGGATCGATCTACGACTTTCAGGGCTTCAGTCAGACAACGTAAGCTGCACGAACACCGCGTCGAGCGATTTCCCGTGTTTGAACCCGACTCGATTTAATCGCCCGGCGTTTACAAATCCGAATTTGCCATGCAACGCGATGCTCGCCTCCTGTTCCGAATCGATGACGCCGACCATCACACGATACCCTGCCTCTCGGGCTCGGCAAATCAGTTCCGTGAGCAGAGTCGTGCCGATGCCGCGGCGGTGATGGTCCGGTTCTATGTAGATCGAATGCTCGACCGTATACCGGTATCCCGATTGAGTCCGGAAGGGCCCAAAAGCACCATAGCCGACGACGGCCCCCTCAACCTCCGCCACGATCACCGGTTTATCCGCGCCGTGACCATCGAACCAGCCGCACGCGTCTTCACTCGTCCAGGCAATTTCCTCGTAGGTAATGGTGGAATTTATAACGTAATAATTGCGAATGCGACGAATCGCTTCCAGGTCGTCAATCGTGGCAAGCCGGATATCGTGGCGTTGCAGTTCCTGGCCCATGCTTGGGAAGGTAACTCACTCACGCAGCTACGGCCATTGTGTTGGGAAGGGACTGCGTGGCAAGGAAGGATCATACCGTCGCGGTTTGGGGTTCGACGGATGCAATCATCGTGCGGTCGCGTCCCGCGGCCTTGGCCTGATACAGCGCAGCATCGGCAAGGATGATCAGTTGTTCCGGCAGGCTCGGCCTTCCCGGATGCATCGCCGCGATTCCGACGGATATGCCAACCCCAATATCGCGCTTCAGCACCGCCGCCGACGCGCGGCGATAATCCTCCCGGATTCGCTCCACCACGGCCCCCGCCTCGACGGCGGTCGCGCGCGGGAGCAGCAGAATGAACTCATCGCCCCCATACCGCGCGGCAATATCCATCCGCCGCATATTGGCCGCGATCACCTGCCCCACCACCACCAGGAGCTGGTCGCCGATAGAGTGGCCGAATCTGTCGTTGAGCTGTTTGTACCCGTCCAGATCGATCATCACGCAGGCCAGGTCATCGCCGTAACGTGAGGACTCGGCGAATAGTTGCTCCAGAACGCGCCCAAAATGCCGCCGGTTGTACAAGCCCGTCAATGGATCGGTGGCTGCCAACTGCTCAAGCTGCGCATTCTTGTCCTTTAAGTCCGCCAATGCCCGTTCCAATTCCAGGTCAAGCTGTTTATTGGCGGCAGCGAGATCGTCCTGCTGGCGTTTAACGGTTTTTGACATGGCATTGAACGACCGGGCCAGCGTGCCGATGACATCATTCCGATCCACATCCACATTCGTGTCGTAGCTGCCCGACGCGATCTTGTCCGTAGCCGAGACAAGCTGGCGGATGGGAAGGAAGATGCGGTGAACGATGAGGAACACCAACGGCAGGCTGGCGAGAATCACCGCGCCGGCAATCACGCCGGCCAGGATATTGATCCGACTTAGTTGCGCCTGTTCGGGAGTTTGGCTCACGCCGACATCGACATAACCCACCAGCCGCTGACCCGTCGGATTCGCCCCAGGAGGCGGCGACATTGATCCGGGAAGCGGCCGGCCCAGGATCGGCGCCAGCACCTCGACATAATCACCCAATAAAGGCGAACTTCCCTGCTGCACCTGCATCAGGCGCGCCGGGCGCGCGGTGGAACGGCCAAGTCCGGTTGGTTTGTAGTCGGGGTCCCGATGGGAGATGGAAATGGGGTGATAATCCGCGTCGTAGAAGACGACAAACAACACGTTGCGCGTGCGCAAAAGGTCCTGCCCGATCTGGCGCAAATCGGTCGGCTTGTTGTTGGTGACTTCCTGCTCGCTGGCAATGGATAGCCCCCAGGCGATCTGCCGGGCTTGCTCGCCGAGCAATTCGACCAGCCTCTGGTGTGTCTGGGATGCGTAAAGGAGGCCATCGGCTTCCAAGCCGACGGTCAGGAGCAGCATGAAAGCGGCGATGAGCTTGCCCTGCAAGCCCATTGGCAGAAATGGCGAGCGCGCGGCAAGCAGCCCATTGGACGGACGTCCGCCTGGCCCCGACTGGCCTGACGCAGGATTCGGTTGGCCCCGCAACGGTGCTTCGTGTTCCATGAGGCGCGGCAATCGGAGGCCGCATGGTCTTCATCGTCGCCGCGCGGGCTTAGCTTAATCACGTTGTAATATGGAGATGTGTCAAATACATCTTGCGCTTGCAGAAAAAAAGAACCCCGTAGGCGTGGGTGAGACCTACGGGGTAAGGAGGGAAGAAACACCGTGCAGAAAATTTTGTCGGATATCTTGGGATTTTAGTCGGCCGCGAGAACCTGTTTAACACGGCCATTAATATCGGACCATCGCGCTTGCGGCTCTTTGCCAATGGTTACAAAATCCCCCAATAACATCACGTTGGTTACCCCACCTATTGCGAACAGCCGGGACGCTAACGAATGTTCCTTGGCTTGCTGCTTATTGAAAAAACTCGCCGGATTGGCCGAAATCGTCCGATCCAGCACATACTTCATGGCATTGGGATTGGGCGTCGCTTGAATCTCCCGAACCACAAACGACACCCCGCACCTCCCAATTTACGGATTATAACGCCTGCGCCGGGCAAAATCACGGATAAAATGGGGACTTTTTTTCGGTGAATAGGTTCTTCCCAAGCAACGACTTACGAGAGGCACTGCAACCGGCGGCAAAGACTGAATACAATGGAGCCATGTTGCGGAAATTCACAGCCTCGGCGACGCTCCTCGCGTCGATCCTCTTCTTAGCGAGCTGCGCCCAGCAATCCACACCGGCGGATAACGCCGCAATCCAGCCCGGCTCGGCGCCCGATGCCCTTACCGAAAAGGACTACCACGATATCACCGCCGACCTGGGAGGTACGCGCACTTTCGCTGACGGCGTCTACACGATTACTCTTCCCCGCACCGACCTATGGGTGCAAGCCGATATGGGCGAAATCCCCACCGCCGCCGGAGTCGCATCCAAGTTTTATTTCTTCCAGTGTACCTGCGGAAAGGACCGCATCGTCGGAGACTTTGTTCTGGCGGATTACGAAGTGAACGATGTCATCGACGCCCTGCGGGCCGGGCAGATGGATATTGTCGGCGTATCCCCCATGTTCGAGGGAGACAAGCCGCGGATGATGGACGTCCGATTTCAGTCCGAAGGCAGCGCGGACACGTTCGACAAGACCCTCAAGTCCGCCCTGCAATGGGTGGGCGACGCGCGCACCGCCAAGCAGCCCATTGCCACGAAGCCCGCGGCTGATTGAAACGCCGGCTGGTGAGCGCCGTTCTTTTGCTTCTACACTGACGAGGAGTTGGCGATGGGTAATAGATTGTCGCGATGGCTGCCGCTGGGGCTGATCTGCTTTTTTTGCGCTCCCTGCCTCGCCGACGACCCCGCCTCGCGACCGACCGACGCCGGGGCAACCGACAAACTCCCCTATATCCATGTAGACCTCAAGGCCAAGCAGGTCTCGGTCGAGTGTCAGGCCCTCAACGTCAACATCCCCCTTGAGTTCTTCTGCGTCACCGACGGGGGAAACGAGCACGAATCCGTCCTGCGAACGCCGGCCAAGCCGTCGGACATCCACTTCGCCCTCCTGATGCTCGGCCTGACGCCCGGCTCGCCCGCGACTTTTTCCGCCTCCCAGAAGCTTTGGATTCCCCCGCACGGTCCGCCCCTACACATCACCTGCAAGTACCAACTCAATGGCAAGGACATGCAAGTCCCGGCTTACCGCATGATGCGCTCGCTCGATGGCAAGAAAGAGATGCCGCCATCGGTTTGGGTGTTCGACGGCTCGCGTGTCATGCCCGACGGCGTGTATGCCGCCGACGTGACCGGCTATGTGGTGAGCATCTGCAATTTCGATCTGACCATGATCGACGTGCCGGCCCTGGTCTCCAACGCCAACGAAACCCTGGAATGGGAATTTAACCCCGACCTGGTTCCCGCCAAGGGGACGGCTGTGACCATGGTCATCGAGCCGGCACAGGCCAGCGAGCTCCCCAAAACCTCCGGGTTGCCCGCCGACAAGTTCAACCCCGGCCCTGGTCTGGGTGGTGGCGGCGGAGAATCCACACCCTCGTCTTCCCCCCAAACCCCGGCGCCGTCCGCCACCCCGCCGGCGACCCAACCCGGCGCTGCCGCTGACCCCGGCGATAACCAGGCGGACATCGATCGCCTGCGCCAACAATGGGACCAGGCGGTCGCCTCGCATGGCGATGATCTTCGCCAGGCGGCGCAGGCGCATTACCAGATCATCGCCTCCCTCCGCCAGCGCCAGCAGCGCCTGATCGACGAGGCCGACCAGATCCAAAGAACCATAGATGACCTGGAAAAACAGTATCAGGAGCTTACTACCCCCCAGCCGCCCGCGGCGACCGAGGAGGCGGGTAAATAGTATCAAATGGGTTGTAAGTATTAACTTGCCAGTAAGTATCTATTAGATGTTATCAGACTCGCCCACCCTCGCGCGCCGGATTATTTTTTCCCATTGGCTTCCCCCCTTCCTTCTCGCGTTCGTCGCGGCCGTGCTGTCATGCGACGGCGGAGCAAACGCAAATGGCGCATTAGAGATTGGCATCGCCGCCCCGTTCATCATCGCCCTCCTCGTGCCCGTCTTCGCGGCAGGCGTGGGACGATGGCAGCCTCGCATGATTTGCGTCGTTGCCGTGCTGGCAGGGATCGCGCTTGCCGGCACGGGGCTCCTTTTCCGGGCCGGCGCAACGCCCCTGGAACTGATGGGCGTTCTTCTGGTTCTTACAAGTTTCGCACTTGCCCTGCTGGGAATGCTGGAATTTCTGCATTCCCTGGGCTTCAACACTCATCTCGCCTCAGCCACAACCATCGCGGTCGCTTTGATCTGGCTCACCTGGCCGATTTGGCTCTCAACCGAGCTTTCCGAATGGGGGGCGCACAACCTGGCAAATTGGCTGGTTCATGTGCATCCGCCCCTGGTAATCAACGGCATTTTGACCTTCACATCCCCCTGGACCGAAAATGCCATCGCCTATCAGTTGACCGTTCTGAATCAGGACCTGCCCATCAAACTGGCAAGCTCACCACTGCGCTGCATTGCGACCAACCTCATACTCGCATTGGGTTTAGAACTCACAGGCTGGGCTGTAGCAACCAAGCTGGCCTCCTTACGGCGGCCCGATCACCAGCGGAGCTAAGATCGCCTTGGCAAACAGCCGCGCCATCGGCCCAATATGATCGCCGAGATTCCCCAGGCGCACCCAGGCAGGGTCATAGGCACGTTGATCCAGTTTCTTATATTGATCCGCGTCAGCCGACGACGGCTGCGAAAAGCTCACCCGCCCAGCGGCATCGGTCAGTTTCCCATCCATCGTCCCGCACATTCGACAGCCAATCCCCAGGACCAGCTCATCCCCCGTGCTCCAGAAGACATACATCTTTCCCCGAACATGCTTCAGTGCCGCCGACAGGTCATACCCCGGCGATAAAGCCGGCGCCATGAGGAAAGCGTCATCCACTTGATCCCCGGCCGGCAACTTCTCCAGCGCCCAAACCGCGATCGCCCCCCCGCCGCTATGGCTGGTCAACACAACTCTACTGCCTGGATAGGTCTCCATCCGCCGAACCAGCATATCCGCGACCTTACCCGCCTCGAGTTCATTGCGGTCGCGGGCGTGCAGAGCGGCGATTCCCCGGTCCCCGGCGCTCCAATCCACCATGGTAATATCGGCGTTCACGCCCCCCTGCACCAGCCCCTTCGCCATGGCGTTGTCCACCGCCAGAATCCCGCCGATGCCGGGGATGTGCACCACATACGGCCGCGTCGTCGCCTGCGCAAACGCCATTGGCGCTCCCGCCAACAGCAGCACAAACACCTGTAAAATCAGGCTATTTCGCACGACTCGTCCTATCGCGGCTCGCCTCATGCTTGCCACCTCCACTCTGTTGTTTCTTTTTGATACTCGATTTCTTTTTGTCACTGAGTATCCTTTTACTATCTTCCGCGCCGGCCATTCTTAATGCGACATTTCCGAGCTGTGCCCGGGGAAGACCTTGGCCGCGGGATCTATCGCGTGCTTGGCGTAGCAGACCGCCGTGCAGGCCTCGCCGAACCCCGTGGCAATAAGCTTGAGCTTACCAGGGAACGTGGCGATGTCGCCCGCGGCAAATACGCCTCGTCGATTGGTCTGCATCGTGCTGTTCACCGCGATCTGCCCCTTTTCAATGGTCAGGCCCCAATCCTTTATCGGACCCAAAGAGCTGCTGAAGCCGATGTTGACCAGAATGGCATCGATTTCGATTCGCTCCTCGGCATTCGACCGGTTGTCGTAGATGACCGCCGCGGCGATCTGCCCCTCGCCGTGGATGGACTTCAACTCATGGAAAGTCCGAATCTTCACCGGCGTCGCCCGCATCTTCTTCACGCTGTCTTCGTGTGCCCGGAACTGGTCGCGGCGATGGATCAGGGTAATGTCACCGGCAATGGGGGCAAGCATATTGGCCCAATCCACCGCGCTGTCCCCCCCACCGACAATCAGCACCCGCTTTTGGCTGAACGTACTGAGTTCCTTCACAAAGTAATGGAGGCCCTTGCCGTGGTAATCTTTGGCATTGGAGAGCGGCAGCGTCTTATGCTGAAACGCCCCGACGCCGGCGGAAATAAGCACCGTCCGTGCCAGGTGTGACCCGGTGGCCGTACCCAGCCGCCACATGGCCCCGCCGTCAATTTCCGTCAAGGTCATGATCTGCTGCCCCAGGTGGACCTTGGGCGAATACTGCATGGCCTGATCGATCAACTGATGGGCCAAATCCTTAGCCATGACCTTGGGAAACCCCGCCACGTCATAGACGAACTTCTCCGGATACAGGGTCATGAGCTGCCCGCCGAGGATATCGAGGGAGTCCAACAGCTTCACAGACATGCCGCGCATACCCGCATAGAAAGCCCCAAATAGCCCAGTCGGCCCGGCGCCGATGATGGCTATGTCCACGCATTCTTCCGACGATTCCGCTGTGTTCGATTCATTCATGGTCGGCATTGTAGGGGAGGTGTTCCACGTGGAACAAGGGGTCGCTCGACGGGGTCTTGAATACTTGTCAAAGCGGTCGGCCTACGACTCCGGCTTCACACCCAGAGACTTCATTAACTGGTCAAATTCATCCAGCGTGTTGTAATGGACCACCAACTTCCCCTTCCCGGATTTGCGCGATGGCTTGAAATTCACGCGCAATCCCAGTTGGCGAGCCAGCGATTTTTCCAGGTCCAAAATGTAAGCCGTACTGACGGCGGCGCGCGTCTTGGGCGCTTCTGAAATGCTGCCCTGGATGGCCCGCTCCAGATTTCGGACGGACAGGTCCTGGGTGACGACCAGATTTGCCAACCGCTCCTGTTCCAATTTGTCGCTCACCCCGGCCAGTAGTTTGGCGTGGCCAAGGGACAACTTGCCGTCCTTTACCAGCAATCTCACCGGCTCAGCCAGATCGAGCAGCCGTAGATGATTGGCAATGGTGCTCCGGTCCTCACCCAGTCGCTGGGCCAATTCCGCCTGCGTCAAACCAAGTTGTTCGATAATCGTCCGATATCCACCGGCCCGGTCCAGCGGGTTTAAATCCTCGCGCTGGATGTTTTCCACCAGCGCCATCTGCGCCTGCGTAAACCGATCCACATCGCGGATGATGGCTGGAATATTTTTGAACCCCGCCTGCTGCGCCGCCCGCCAGCGCCGTTCGCCCGCAATCAGTTCATAACCATCGGTCGACTTGCGAACGACAATCGGCTGGATCACGCCATTGGATTTCAAACTCGCCGCTAGGTCCGCGATGGCCGCCGGGTTTATTGTCCGGCGCGGCTGATGGGGATTGGGCACAATCTGCCCCACGGGAATCTCCGCCGGGGTTCCGGGAGCTATGCTAGGAACCACCGGCGCCGCTTCTTGATCCCGCGCCATCGTCGCGACCGCCAACGCCGCTCCCTTCGCCACATCCGTCTCCGACGGCGCAGAAATCGAAATCAGCGAGCTAAGTCCCCTTCCCAACCGCGATTTGGTCTTGATATCAGCCATGAGCTTCCCTTCTCATCAAAAAGCAGGCAGGATAAATGTTCCACGTGGAACACGCGCAACGAAAGATAACGGGTTAGCGCCGATTTGCAATTAAAATGCAAATTCGCGTTCGGACTAGTTCTGCATGCCGCTAATTTATTTAGGGAATTATATACTTGACTCATCAGGCCCACCCCGGTATAATTCCGGCATGAACGCTGGAAACCCCAATCTTCCCGCCAATGGCCCAAAGACACTTATGGAAGCCGTCCGATATTTCGCGGATGCGGACGTGTGCCACGCCTACATGGCGAGCCTCAAATGGCCCGATGGCATCGTTAAATGCCCAGACTGCGGATCGACTGAGATAGGGAACATCGCCAGCCGCCGGATGTACCAGTGCAAGGCCAAGGCTTGCCGCAGACAGTTTAGCGTTAAGGTGGGAACGATCTTTGAGGATAGCCCCCTGCCGCTGGACAAGTGGTTTGTGGCCGTCTGGTCGATCACCAATGCTAAGAACGGAATCAGCAGTTGCGAGCTTGCCCGCGCCCTTGGGATTACCCAGAAATCGGCTTGGCACTTGCTGCACCGCGTCCGTACCGCCATGAAGACCGGTACGTTTGAGAAGTTCACCGGCACTTGTGAAGCGGATGAAACTTACGTCGGCGGCAAGGTCGAAAATTTCAGTCTTGACAAGCGGAAGAAATACCGCGAGGGATATCCGGTTGGCATCAAGTCGGTTGTGCAGGGAATCGTCCAGAGGGGCGGGAGGGCCTTTGCGAAGGTTGTTCCTGATGCCACGACGGGCAGTCTGCGCCCGAACCTTGTGGACGTGGTTGAACGCGGATCGACGCTGTACACGGACATGGCCACGCCCTACCAGCACATGGAGACCGAGTTTTACCATTGGATGATCGACCACGGGCAAGCCTACGTCGATGGCGTGATTCACACGAATTCCGTCGAGAACTTTTGGAGCCTGTTCAAACGGATGCTTGGCGGAACCTACATTCACGTCGATGCGGCGCATTTGCAGCGTTACCTTGATGAGCAAGTCTTCCGGTTCGATGAGCGCAAGAAGAATGATTCTGGACGCTTCGCAACCGTCATGCCGGGCGTGGTGGGGCGTCGGCTCACATGGAAGGCGTTGACGAGCCGCTAAGCTACTGGCGACGCTGTAGGCAAGAGTGGTAGAATAAGAAGGCCGGCATCCGACGTTTGGCGACTGCGGATACCGGCCATTTTTAGGAGAACCACCATGTATCAAGGACTTTGTCCCAAGTGCGAAAAACCGCTGTCGCATGTCTGCCTTGACCAAATAACAATTCAGATGGCTACCGGGAGGAGGTTGAACGGCGTTTCGTACCTTTGCTCGGAATGTAAGGCGATTCTTGGCGAGCCGACAGACTTTTGGATGACGTGGTGCATCATCGGTGGTTGTGCTGTAATCTTCATCATCTATGCCGTTACGCTGCCATTCCGCCCCTGATGCGGTACAATTGCGAAGTGCCCAAGAAGAAAACTAATCAATCCGAGCCTGAACCAACCGCAACGCCGGATTTTGCGGACGAGCCTGATCCGTCCGATATGCGACCATTCGACAAGGCGATGCGCGGACTAATTCAAGTCAAGAAGAAAGAACTCAAGGAATTGCTCGACAAGAAAAAGTCCGATGAACACGCGCGCTAGTCTGGGGTCGCGGTAATTGACTTCTCATAATCTTCAAGCGTCTTGGCCCGCAACTCTTTAAGTTTTGGATGTTCTAACACTTCTAAGATTTTGGTCGCCGGGACAACGACGCCAATTCCCACATTAACTGGTCCGCCTTGTGAATCCTCGACCACTGAATCTGTCTCGGAAGTCTCGGAAGTTTCGGAAGCATCGAAATGGCCGTGCATCAATCCCAATAGGCAAAAACTCTGGGTGTGTTCGCCAGGAACGTACACCATCGTCTCCGGCAACTTGACTTGAACCGCAAAGTTTTTTGCGTCAAATTCGACCTTCGCGCCAGCGGGTACAGTAGGAATCGGCACGGCTTTGCCGCCCACCCATAATCCAGTTGTTGGTTGTAGGTGCGGAAAGAGTGATTCTTCCGGCTCGACTGTAAGGGCGAACACCGGCGATCCGCTTAAACCGCCAAGTGACCTTG
>JBEKYH010000061.1:0-14973 GCA_049511115.1 Tepidisphaeraceae bacterium
ATGCCGAGCACAAGGGCAAGGCCAAAGCCGGCCGGCACATGCACGTGGATCATCTGGTGGAGATTCTGCCGACTCTGCAGAACCAGCA
This sequence comes from Tepidisphaeraceae bacterium, assembly GCA_049511115.1. Taxonomy (GTDB): domain Bacteria; phylum Planctomycetota; class Phycisphaerae; order Tepidisphaerales; family Tepidisphaeraceae; genus JBEKYH01. The sequence continues at coordinate 89 of JBEKYH010000061.1, forward strand.
CATTATCATCACGCATGTTTCGCGCCGCACGGGGATTCGCCGGGCCAAGGCCATTCTCCGCCGCAAAGTCGGGGAGGAGCGGATGAAGAACATCCATTTCCTGATGGACTTTGAAGGGGCGGAGGACGCGGGGGATGTGGATACGGCGGGGCCGAATCCGAATCCGGAGGCGCCCGAATAGGGCGAACTTGATACAAAATGAACCGCCGACCATCGTCGGCGGTTCGTAGCCCGCGTCAGAGACGCGGGGGTAGCTTGTATTTCCACCCGGACTCTACGATGCGTTCATCGGCGGGTCAAGATCGATTCCTTCTTGCCCGCTTGTCCCCAACCCGCGCGATCGTTAACGTTCCCCCCATGCAGCGTCTTCCTTGGTCTCGCGGTGTCCTTCGCTCCATCCGTCCTCCCCTGCGCTGGCTCGCATTCGGCTTAATCGCCCTTGGCGTCGCGCAATGCGTGCTGGCCCAATCCAATCCTGCGTCGTCCAATCTCATCGTCGCGCCCGCCGATCCGCTGGCGTTGAAAGTGGAGTTGACTGCGACATCCTTGAATTACGTCTGGACCCTCCTCGCCGGCTTCCTGGTCATGTTCATGCAGGCGGGCTTTGCGCTCATCGAGACGGGCATGTGCCGGGCGAAAAATGCGTGCCACACGATGGCGATGAATTTCCTGGTGTATTCGCTGGCGATGGCCGCGTTTTTTGTCTGCGGGTATGCGTTCATGTGCGGCGGGGTCAATGGCCTGGAAGACGGTCCCGGCGGTCCGTCGGCCATTGGGTTGTCGCATGTGCACGCCCTTCACAACATGCTTTCCATTCCGCTTTTCGGCAAACATTGGGGCATCCTCGGCTTCAGCGGGTTTTTCCTTCTTGGCGGCGTTCATCGCACGCCGGGGGCGATGGTCTGGTTTCTTTACATGATGGTCTTCATGGATACGGCCGTCACCATCCCGACGGGGACACTGGCCGAGCGATGGAAATTCAAGAGCTTCACGGCGTTCAGCCTCATCGTCGCGGCGTTTATTTATCCCGTCTATGGCTGCTGGATGTGGGGCGGGGGATGGCTTTCCCAGCTTGGGCAGTATTTCGGCCTGGGACACGGGGCGGTGGACTTTGCGGGATCATCCGTGGTTCATCTTCAAGGCGGCTTGCTCGCATTGGCCGGCGTCCTGCAAATCGGCCCGCGCATTGGAAAGTATGACGACGAAGGAAACCCCCGGCCGATTTTCGGACACCATATGCCGATGGTGATGTTCGGCACATTCCTCCTGGCGTTTTGCTGGTTTGGATTCAACGCGGGCTCCACACTCGCCGGGGCGAGCGACCGCATCGGCTTGATTGCCGTCAACACCATGCTGGCCAGCGGCGCGGGAACGCTCGCGGCCACCTGTTATCTATGGAATACCTTCGGCAAGCCCGACCCGTCGCTCATGTGCAACGGGATGCTGGGAGGATTAGTTTCCATCACTGCGGGATGCGCATTTGTCTCGCCCGCCGCGGCGGTTTTCATCGGGCTGGTCGCCGGGTGCATCACGATCCTCGGCGTGCTGAAGCTCGAGCGCAAGGGGATCGATGATCCGGTCGGGGCGATCAGCGTCCATGCCATTTCGGGACTTTGGGGATTGCTGGCCGTCGGGTTGTTCGCGGATGGTTCGTTCGGCGACGGGTACAACGGCGTCGCTGGGAATGTCACTGGACTATTTTACGGGCGGCATGAACTCGGACAACTGTTCGCGCAACTTATCGCGGGCGGCGTTTGCATCGCGTGGAATCTCGTATTGGCCAGTGCGGCATTTCTACTGATCGGCCGGTGGCTGCATGGCAACCGGGTAAGCCCGCAGGTGGAAGTCGCCGGGCTGGATATTCCGGAGATGGGAACGCCGGGATATCCGGAATTCATCACCACGCTGTCGCAGGAGCAGGTGACCAGCGACGATATTTCGTCGTTGCGATCGCCGCCGATGATGTGAGCCTCCAACGGGGGCATACGAACTTTTTCCTAACAATTTGGTTGATGTCTAAGCGAATTCCCGCTATTATGTCGTTGGCTGGCGCGGGGTGCCGAAGTAAGTGGCAGCGATCTTGATAAGGAACGGCACGATGAACATCAAATTCAATTTTAGTTTTGAAAAAGCCACCGGTGCGATGGCCTACCTTCTTCAAAAGCTCGGGCCCATTGAAAAAGTGAAATTGGCAAAACTCCTTTACATGGCCGATAGAAATCACTTTCTAAAATTCGGCTACCCGATTACAGGATCACGCCAGGTAGCGATGGATTACGGTCCGTTGCCTTCGGAATGTCTGAAGCTGTTGGATGGGGAGTGGGAAAAGGATCCGTTGGCTGTGTTTAAGTACGTCCATTTGGACGACAACTCGGTAAAGCTCCGCGATGCGTCCGCAGCCGATTGCCTTGAAGAGTCAGAGCGCAAGGTTCTGGACACGATCGCCAAATCTTTCGGTTCGGCGCAGACGTGGGATCTTGTGAATCACACACACGAGTTTCCAGAGTATAAGGAAGCCTACGTCAAGGGGACGTCGAAAACGATTACTTACAATTCCATTCTGCGCTATTACAAGGCGGACGATGGATTCAGGCACGGTCGCGCAGTCGTGTCAGAGGCGACGTTGAAACGGATGGCGTACCCATTCGCCGCCAAAAGCGACGCAGATTTATAGGGTCGAATAGGCCGCTGGGGGCACTTGGCATGGTCCCGTTCGACATCTATCGGATCAGCCTGCCGTGGGCCGGGTGCAATGATGCTCGTCCGTGGCTCATTATTGATGTTCGACCCAAGGGCGTTTTCGGAAGTTTTCCAATCGCGAGCCAGTGTTATCAAGGCCGCTGTTATAAGATCGAATCATCGCATGAGGATTTTCCCAGCACAGGCCTGACGAAAACCTGCCACGTCCACCACGGCTTAATCGTTGAAGTGACCTCGAAGACCCTACGGGCGGGCAAGCGACTGGGGCGGCTGGAGGGAAGTCTTCGCGGACATTTCTGTTTTGCCTGCGGGTTGGATATCGCGGGTTGACCCGGCTGGCGGCTGGGTATTTCCACCGCTTCTGTTTGCCGCGCCTTTTCATGTGCTTTTTAACTTTCGCTTCTTGCACAATTGGGCGCCCCGCATTACTACAGCTTCGGGTGCGGGCCGGTGCTGTGGCTCGCAGGCATGTGGGTGGTCGGGCCGCCATCCTTTCTTGATCCATGAATGAATCGGATCGTGAAAGATGGCCATCAAACGCCCGGAAATCACGGAGATTCTGTTTCAATACGGCCTGTATTCGCCGGGGCGATACAGGCGCACGCTGTTGTTTGTCATCCTGATGGCGGCGACGGTCGCGGCCCTCGTTTGCGCGCGTCATGTCGGGATTCTTCTTGACCGCTCCCAGATCGAAAGCCTTTCCATTTTCATCGGCATGATCTGGGGGATCCTGCTCTTCGAGAATCACCGGCTTCTCATGTCGGTCATCGCCGTGGCGGCCGTCGGTGGTTTTCGGCTCATGTCAATTCAGCAATGGATCGATTCGGCGGGATTGAGCGTCCTGCTTTTTCTGCTGGGAACATTTCTGGTTGCGGGTTATCTGGAGCAGACTCTTTTCTTCGAGCACCTTGCAAGCCAGATCGTGCGGCGCGTCGGGCCGCGGCCGATCGCACTGATGGGCTCGCTCATGCTGGCGGCGATGATCGCGTCGGCGGTGGTCGGGGAGGTGGCCGCGATTTTGTTCGTCGGAGGCGCGATGATCCATATCGCCCAGCGCTACAAACTGCAGGCGATTCCTTTTCTCATCATGCTGGTGTTCGCGACTAATACGGGGTCGGCGGCCAGCGCCTTTGGTCCGGTCGGGGTGACCATCGCCATCAAGGCGCATCTGACGGTGGCGAATTTCTTCCGCTGGGCGACGCCGATTTCGCTGGCCGTGCTGGGACTGGTCTTCGTGATTTGCCGCTGGTGGTTCGCGCGCGACTGGACGGCGTTTTCGCATGCCGTGCATGAGGATCACGCGCAAGGCGTCGTGCCTGATCCGGTGCAGGAGCGATCTTTTGCAACGGCGTGGATACTCCTGGGTGTGATGACCTTAGTGCTGGTTTTTCATGAGCAAATTGAGAAGTGGTTCGCCTTAACACCCGACATCATGCTCCTGGGCGGCGCCCTGGGCGCGGGCATCGTCGCCGTGGCTCTATCCGGGCGTGGGGCTGTTGAAGTGGTGCGGCGTCGCGTCGATTGGAACACATTGGCATTCTTCCTGATGCTATTCGAACTCGTCGGGGCGATCGAAGCGACTGGCGTCACCAGCGCGGTGGCCCGCGGCCTGATCTCCTTCACCGGCGGGCGACCGGCATTGCTGGCCCTTGCGGTGGGCTGGTCGACCGGCTTCCTCAGCGCGTTCCTGGCGAATCTGCTCGCGGTCGCGGCATTTTTGCCGATTGTCGCCGAACTGCGCGCTCACGGCGCGGCCTGCCCCTCGTGTGTTTATTGGCTCATGCTCTTCGGCGGCACGTTCATGGGAAACATGACCAGCATCGGATCAACATGCAATATCATCGCCTGTGGAATGGCCGACCGGCGCGGGCATGGGACGATTTATTTCGCGCCGTGGCTGAAGATCGGGCTGATCATCAGCCTGGCGTCGATGGCCCTGGCGACGGCGTTGCTGGCGCTTCAAACGGGCGGGCTTTCGCGCTGAACTTCTTCAGCCACCGGAGTAACCGCCACCTGGCCAACCTGATTGCGCTGCACGGTGAGGACTTTCATTTCAAAAGCGCCGAACTGGACGGTATCCCCCACGCGTGGCCAGCGGTCCAGTTGCTGGACGATGTAGCCGCCTACCGTGTCTACCTCTCCCAATTCAAAACCCTCGACGGGCAGGCGCTCGGCTAAATCGCGCAATGGATACAACCCGCTGACGCGGACAAGTTTTCCCTCGCGAACAAAATCAGTGTGCGAGACCACATCATGTTCGTCGGCTATTTCGCCGACGAGTTCTTCCAAGACGTCTTCCATGGTGACGACGCCCTGGGTCACGCCGTATTCGTCAACGACAACCGCGAGATGAATCTGCCGCGTCTGAAACTGCCGCAAAAGTTGCGGCACGCTGAGCAGTTCCGGGACGAAGAGAATTTCGCGTTTGATCTTGCGCAGGTTGATCGCGCCGGAGCCGATGACGTGAACCTCGGAGCCGGGAAGGCCCGTGGGAGTCGCGACGGCTTCGCCCTCGGGGGTTTTCTCGTCGAGGAACTTGAGTTTTCCAGAGACCAGGTGCAGGTGGTTGAACAAATCCTTCATGTGCACCAAGCCGATGACGTGGTCGAGGTCGCCGTCGCACAGCGGCAGTCGCGTGAACGCGCTCTTCTGCACGGTCTTGAGGATTTCGTTGATCGGCTGATCGAGGCCGAGGAAATCGACGCTGGTGCGCGGGGTCATGATCTGGCGCACCTTGAGCTGGCCGAATTCAAAGGCGCTATCGAGCAAGCGACCTTCACCGGGACCGATGGTTCCGGCGTGGACGGCCTGGGAGACGACCTTGCGCAGCTCGTCTTCAGTGTAGGGAAGCTGGGCTTCGCCGCCGGGGGCGATATGGATGCCGCCCAAGCCGAGGACCAGCATGGTGACGCGGTTGAGCGCGTAAATCAGCGGATAAAACAGGTACGTGAAGAGTAGGAGCGGCGGCGCGAGCAGCGGCAGCGCCGAATCGGCGAAACGGATGGCCCAGTTTTTGGGGGCCTGCTCGCCGGCGACGATGTGGAGGCTGGTGCTGACGGCCAGGGCGATGATGAACGTGAAGGTTTCGCCGCCGTGCTGGATCGACAACGCGCGCAGCACCGGCGCCACCAAACTCGCAACGGCCGGGCCGGTGACCGCGCCCAATCCCAGACTGGCCAGCGTAACCCCAAGCTGGCAACTGGAAAGATAAAACGCGAGCCGCCGCTTGATATCCCGGCACATCCGGCGCGTGATGCGAGCGGCCCCCTGATCCTGCGGGTCGCCTTCAAAGCGCGAGGCGCGCGCCCCCACGGCCGCGAACTCGGCCGCGACGAAATAGCCGTTGAGGGCGACCAGCGACAGAGTGGCGAGGATTCGCGAGAGGATTCCCACGTGGCACGTTGTACCCAGAGCGGGGGAGGCGTGCGAGAGTGAGAGCCGGAAAGAGGAGATCTGCGGTGTAGCGCTCGATTGTGGGGAAAGGCGAAGAACCCTCACGCCAACCCCTCGCTGAGTGCATGGCGAGGGGCAAAGGTCAGCTTCGCCACAATGACGAGTTACACCCAGGGATCTGAACGGGACGGCTTCACCTTCAGATGTGTGTACCTTGGAAGGTCTTTTCCTATTTCGCCTCAATCGTCGCCGTCGCGGTGGTTAATCCATCGGATGTCGCTGTTACCGTGATCGTTCCACTCTGGCCGCGCTGGGCCTTTACGATCCCCAGGGCCAAGCCGTTGAACGCCTTGCGGTCGGGCTGGGAGAAAACTGTCAGGTCGGTCGGATCGCCATTGTCGGTAGCGACCAGCACGCCTGGGCCGCTGACCTGGAAATGGATCGGGTTCATCGAGCGCGGCACCATCAACCCTTCGCTGTCGGCCACCTTGAGCGTGACGAACGACAGATCATGGCCGTCATTGGCGATGGTCGTTCGGTCCGGCTGCAACAGAAGCTGCGAAGCCGGACCGGTTGTCTTCACCGTATCCGTGGCCCACTCCTTGCCGTCCTTGTAAGCGACCACTTTCAACTCGCCCGGCTCATACACCACATCGTCCCAGCGGATTCGATACGCCGGCTGGCCGTTGAGCTCCGGCGGGGTTGCGCCGTCAAAAACCTTCTTCTTGCGGCCCAGAGACTTGCCATTGAGGAACAGCTCGGCCTCATCGCCCGATGTGTACACATGCACGGGCGTGACCTGCCCGACGCGCTCGGGCCAGTTCCAATGCGGGAGAATGTGAGCCATCGGGAAATCGGGCCGCCAGTGCGCCTGATACAGGTAGTACCGATCCTTCGGGAAACCGGCCAGATCAATGATTCCGTAATAGGAGGAGCGTGACGGGTCATTGGCGCCGCCCCAGGGCGTCGGCTCGCCAAGATAATCAAATCCCGTCCAGACGAACTCTCCGGCCACGGCGGGGCTGTGGTCCTGGCCGTAGAACTCATGATCGGGCGAAGTCGCCCAGCTTGAATAATACAAGTCGTACGAACTGACTTCGTGGCGAGTGTTGTCCAGCGCGACATAAGCGGGGCCTCGGCGGGTCGCCGGCGCGGCCGCCTGTCCGGCGGCGGGCGCCGCGCCGCGAGCGCCTCGACCGCCGCGGGGGCCGGAGGTGGTTCCCCCGAATCCGGGACCGACCACCGGGAAGTAATACTCGCCGCGCGATGAAACCGTCGACACCGATTCGCTGGCGAAGAAAAACTGCGTGGGAAACTGCTGGTGGAACGGGATGTAATTGTCCGGCTTGTAATTGAAGCCCATCGCGTCGAGCAGCGTGTTGAAACCGTTGTTCATGGAGTTGGCGTTGTTGCAGGCTGCGGCGACGGCGCGGGTGGGGTCTTCGGAATGGACGATGCCGGCTAATTCCTTGGCGATGGGCGAATTGGCCCCCTGGCTCTGCTCGGCGATTTCGTTGCCGATGCTCCACATGATGACCGAGGGATGGTTGCGATCGCGCCGGATTTGCGCCCGCAGGTCCTGCTCATGCCACATGCGGAACAGATTTCCCCCGCCGTAGTCATTGGGGCGTTTGTTCTGGCCCCAGGTATCAAACGCCTCGTCCATCACGACCATGCCAAGTTCGTCGGCGAACTCGAGCAATTCCGGGGCGGGGGGATTGTGGCTCGTGCGCAGGGCGTTGCATCCCATGTCGCGGAGCAGTTGAAGCTGCCGCTGAAGGGCGCGAATATTAACGGCCGTGCCGAGCGCGCCCAGGTCATGGTGATCGCATACGCCATTGATCTTGAAATGCTCGCCGTTGATGAACAGGCCGGCGTTGGGATCGTATTTCAGGGTGCGAATGCCAAACGGCGTCTCATATGAATCGACGACCGCGCCGTCGCGAGTTACTGTCGTCACCGCCACGTAGCGATTCGGCGAATTGGGACTCCACAGCTTGGGACTGGCGACCGAGCCAGTGGTTTGCAAGGTCGAGCTTTGCCCGGCGGGAATCGTTCCCTGAACCGACGCGATCGACGCGACGGGCGATGGGCCGCGCTGTCCCGCACTATCAAGCTCGAAGATATCACTGGCCACCTGCACGGCGGCAGGCGAATCAGAGTCGTTGTCCACGGTCACATTGAGCGCCACGGAACTCGACTGCGGCAAGACCTGCGGCGTGGTGATATACGTGCCCCATTCTCCCACGTGCACCGGCGAGGTGACCGTGAGCCAGACGTGCCGGTAAATCCCGCCGCCGGGGTACCAGCGCGAGGAATTCGGCGGATTATCCAAACGAATTGCCAGCACGTTGTCCGCGCCGGGCTTCAAAAACGGAGTCAGATCGACTTGCCAGGAGGCATAGCCATAGGGCCAACCGCCGACGATCTGGCCGTTGCACCAGACGGTCGCATAAGACATCGCGCCGTCGATATCGAGAGAAACTCGCTTGCCGGCATCCTCGGCGGGGACGCTCAGGTGCTTGCGATACCAGACGGTGCCGTAAAACGGTAATCGCCCGGTCGCGCCGTCGCTGCCCGGCTGCCCCGGCGCGACAAACGGCCCTTCAATGGCAAAATCATGAGGTAAGTCGAGATGCCGCCAGCTTGAATCATCGAAGTCGGCTTTGACGTAGGAAATATCGCCGCCGTAATTGCCCGCGGGCTTGGCATAGCGCTTGGCGGGGTCTGCAATGAACGGATTTCCCGTCGGCAGGATATAAGCCGCGATACCGGAGGTTGGATCGATGCTCGGCGTTGTTGTCGCCGCCCCGCGCCGCGCCGCGGGCACGCGCGGATAGGTGAGTGTCACGTTCACATCGGATGGGTCGTCTTTGATGAATCGCCAATCGTCATCAATGTTGAGCCGTTGGCGAGGCGAAGGGGCCGATTGAGCAAATGCGCCCGCGGCAGTGACGAGTGTTGAAAATGAAAAAACGGCCAATGCGATTAGAGAGAATGGAGAGGATTTCATTGCCAGGTTCCCTTTCAAGCCATGATCCGCCGGATAAGCGGAAGGCATCATCGCTTGTTGTTTTATACTTGGCAATCATTGCACCGTTGGAGCCATCGATGCTGCGAACCGCTGGGCACGACGCCACACGTAGGGTTCCTGTGACAAGCGAGTAGGCTGATCCCTGGCAAAACCGATGCAAAAAAACTAGCTGCGTCCCCGTTCTTGTCCTGTGAGTGCGTGGATGGGGAGGAATGCGAAAGTCGAGGGTTGAAGGCTCCGTCGCCGGGGCCCCTCGACGAGGTCTGCCGTCACAGGGGTTCCGATAATCCTCATCCGATTTCGGTCAAATTGCCGAAATACCGGATATGGATCTGGCGACACTGTTCGGCATCATATTGGCCTGGGGCGCGGTGTTGTTCTCGATGTTCCACGCCTCCGAGGGGGCGATGGGGTCGTACTTCAAGCCGCCGGAGCTGTTCCTGGTCTTTGGCGGGTCCATTGGGGCGGCCATGCTGTCCATGCCGCTGCACGCGCTGACGGGGACGGTTTCGTACCTCAAGAAATGGGCGCTGGGAAAGGACCAGCACGTCGAGCACATGATCCTGGAGATGGTCAAGTATGCCGAGACGGCCCGCCGCGACGGGGTGCTGGCGCTGGAGACGGTGGCCCGCGAGGCGCCGGATCCGTTTCTTCGACGCGGCTTGCAGCTCACCATCGACGGCACCGACCCGGACATCATCGAACGCATCATGCGCATCGAAATTGAATCCATGGGCGAACGCCATAAGCATGGCAAGCATCTCTTTCACACCCTGGCCAAATTCGGACCGGGATTTGGTTTGATGGCGACCCTCATCGCGCAGGTGGCCATGTTCCGAAACCTGGGCGGCGACGCATCGGTGATCGGCAGCGCGTTGGCCATCGCCCTGACCGGCACGCTGTACGGGTGCATTCTCCAGAATCTCGTCGCCGGGCCGGTGGCGGAAAAACTGACCCTGCGCAGCCAGGAGGAGATGTTCTCCAAAGAGATCATCCTGCAGGGAATCCTCAGCATTCAGGCGGGGAACAACCCGCGCGTGGTGGAGATGCAGTTGCTCAGCTTCCTTTCCAGCAAGCAGCAGGCGGCGTTGCCCAAGGCGGCATGACGCGGGCCGCTCCAGGATCACCCAGGGGCTTTTCCCATGGCAAAATCAGCATGCCGTTGCAAGAAGGCCCAGGAATGCGAGGAATGTCCCGAGTGGATATTCACGTTCGCCGACCTGGTCATGCTGATGATGGGGTTTTTCGTGATCCTGTGGGTGCTTAAGCCGCCGGCGGGGAAAAACGGCACCGGCGATTTTCAATCGCAGGCCGCGGCGCACTGGATCGAAGTGGAGGCGGCCATCCGCGGCGCGTTCGGCCACGTCCCCGATCCGCAGAGCAAGGACCCGGTTGATATTGAGATGATGTATCACAACATCGACCGCATTCCGCTCGACAACCCGGGTAATGGCGGCAAGATCGACCGGACGGAAAAGCTCCCCGAAGGCCACGAAGACGAAGTCACCAGCATCCGCACCAGCACCTACGCCACCCAGGGCGGAAAACTCACGTTCGATAAAGGCGTGTCCGACCTGAGCGCCGACGCGAAGGAAGCGCTGACGGAAATCGCGGGTGTCGTGCGCGGGCATCGCAATTTGATCATCGTCAAAGGGCACACGTCCCTGGACGACCTTCCGCAGACGGCTACCGCCGACCAGAAAATGCAGCTTTCCATTCGCCGCGCTCAGGCGGCGAGTGAGTTTCTGGTGAGCCAGGGCGTCTCGCCGGCGATTATCCGCGTCGAGGGATGCTCGACGTTTGAGCCCGTCGTGCAGCACCAGTACACGGCCGAAGCCCTGCAGGCCAACCGGCGCGTGGAGGTCGAGGCGACGGCCACGCTGATCGAGGACCTGGACGATCACAGCCCGCCCACGACCGACCCCCTGATCGACGGCGGCGGCGCGACGACGCAGCCGGCGGGGCAGTAGGGGAGCCGCACCGCGGGCGGAGCATGGCGGCAAACCGTATTGGCAGTATTGCCAATTCTGACATTTGTAATACGATAATGATTGTGAAGACGGTCACCTGCAAATTACCGGAGAGCCTGGACGCGCAATTGGAGGCGGCCGCCCGGGAAGAGGGCGTCAGCAAATCTCAGGTATTGCGCCAGGCACTGGAAGACCGGATCAAAAGAAATCGCTCGAAAAAATCTCCTCGCGCCTTTGACCTCGTCAAAGACCTTTGCGGAAGCATTAAGGGACCGGCGGACCTGCTGACAAATCCCAGATACATGGATGATTTCGGTGCCTGAACGCCCGATTATCATAGACACCGGCCCACTTGTGGCGATTCTGGTGCAAGGCGAGCCGCGGCATCCCTGGGCTATTGAACAGTTCAAACTACTTCCAGCCCCATTCCTGACATGCGAGGCGGTGCTGACAGAGGCTTTTCATCTCGTCAGCCGCGCTCGCCAAGGTCCCCGCCAATTCTTCGAGCTATTGAGCCGGGGCGTTGTGAAGGTTGATTTCGATGTGATGAACGACCCTGGCGCTCTGGAAAAACTCATGCACAAATACCGGGATTTGCCGATGTCCTTGGCCGATGCCTGCCTGGTGAGAATGGCGGAACTGCACCCTTCCGCGACGGTGCTGACTCTGGACCGGCATTTCCGGATCTACCGCAAGCTTGGCCGCCAGCCGATCTCCGTGAGTATGCCGCAAGAGTAAACAGGATTCAATTGACGAACCATCGCTTTCCAAGCGCCGCGCACTGCGGCGCCTACCTCACGGGCGTGAGCGGGCTGCCCGGTTCGGCATCTTCATTGAGTTCAAAGCGCAGATAATCGTAAACCACGCCCGACGTCACCTCACCGGCCGGCACGGTCAACTCGATATCGTTCTCGCCTTCCTTCAACTGCGATGCGTCGAATTTCTGCGTGTACTCACGCCATACGCCGGTGTTGGTGTTGTAGCGGATGGCGTTGGTGGAAATGATGTGGATTGTGCCGGCGGGCTTGCCGTTGACGCCGACATCAAACGTGCCCTGCGCGCCCGGGTTGGCCAGGCCCGCGGTGCTGTCCGAGCCGGCCAGGGCGATGCGCAATGCCGCTTGCCCTTTGGGGGCGTGGTCCATGTTGAATTTGATCGTCCACGTCGTCGAGCGGCCCATGCCGTAGATTCGCCACGGGCCGGTCTCGTCGGTGTGCGGGTATTGGGAGAGAGACTCCGCTTTGACCCAGCCAAAACGCTGGTTAGCCGGGTCCTTCGCGTCGGGGTTCAGCCACGCCATGGACGTGGCGTGCGGCGTTTCCTCGAAGAACCAATCCTTGTGGTAGTCGCTCTTGCCGATGGTGTAGGTAATGTCGTTGGGAAACAAAAGCGCGTAGCGCAGCGGCCAGCCCCAGAGCCAGTAGTTGTCAGGGTCGCCCTTGAAGAATTTATCGCCGGTGCGGTCAGGGTAGCCGATCTCCCAGATTTGCTTGCCATATCGCACGGGCTTCCATTCCAGCTTGCCAAGGTCAATGTCCTTTCCGGCCTCGACGGTGATGTTGGTCTGCGCGAATTCGCCGAGGACTCCATCGGCGAAGGCGTGAAGCGTGTAACTGCCAGGGCGGACGTTGGTGATGGTGAATTTGCCGTCGTCGGAGCCGTCGGTCCAGAACTGGTAGTAATTGCCGTCGTGGGCCCAGGTGACGATGCCGTTGTTGCCCGCGCGGGGGCTGCCGCCGGGATAATCGGGGTGGGCGAGGCCGACGGTCAAATGCGGCAGGAGCGTTGAAGCGGCCTGGGGATCATTGAGGACCATTTGCCCGGTGACGTTGGCGCGCTGGGTTTTGTGCGGGTAATCCACGCCATTGACCCATTCATAGGGCCACGCCGCTTTTTCGGTTTTGGCCTGGCTCAGGGCGTCTTGAAAAAGGGCGGTGGCATTGTCGTGCCACGCGGGCGGGACCGTGGGATTGCCCGCCGTGGCGTTGAGCGTATCCATGTCGGCCTGCGAGGGAGTCTCGGGGCTCTGGAGCGCGTTGCAATAGACAAAAATCGGCCCGATGACTTTGCTCCAGACTTCGCCCGCGGGAATGCTGCAGCTTGCGCCGCCGGCGTAGTGACCGGCGCTCCAGTAATCGAGAATGATCGGATCGGGGTTGTCGTTGGCGTCGTAATGGGCGACCAGTTCGATCTTCGACGCGCCGCCGCTGAGGTATTCCGTGGTGGGATTGATGAACCAGATGCCGATGTGGTCCTTCGTGCTCGACCAGCCGTAGGCGGGGATTTTGTATTGCACGGCGTTGTAGGTGTATTTGTGCTCGACAGAGTTTTTGTAATACCCCGTGCTGAGAATCCGCTGCTCCTTGGCATGGACGACCACGCCGGCGCCCCAGTCCTCTGAGGTGCATTCGAGCATGTTGCGGTCTTTGTCCACCGAGATCCAATTGAAGTCATGGTTGAGCTTGGTGATGTAGCGGCTCTCTCCTTCGCCGGCGGCGGGATAGTTTGCCCCGTGCGAGAAAATCGCATAGGCGTAGATGCCGCTGGCCCCGCGTTCGAGGGCATAGCGGACTTCAATATCCATGCGCCCGTTGATGCCCTTGAGGTCCACTTCGGCTCGGTCGCCGCCGTTGGTGGCGGGGTCGATAGTGAGGGATTGCGTGACCTTGCCGGAGGGGGTTTGCTCCCAATATCCGCCGCCGGCCATCGTGTTGATGCCATGGAAGATGAGGGAGGTCATGTTGCCGTTGCGCTTGTTGATGGTGGCTTTGACGATGCCGTTGTCGAGGGTCCAGGCGGCGGCGGTGCTGGTCACCGTCACGGGAGCCGTCACGGTGGATTTGGCGATCGCCGGGAGGTTATCGGCGGGGCTTTGAGCTTGGGCCAACAGATTGGCGGACGTGCTCAGAATGACCGCCGTCAGAATCGCCGCAAAGCCTGCAAATCGGGCCATGTCGTCTTCTCCGGGAAGGGGAAAGAGTCGCTAGTCCTTTCTACGCGATTTGGGGGCGGGTGTTGAGGGGGAAGGGGGCGGCAACTGGGATTCGCACGTGAAGGTTATCCGCCGGTCGGGGGAACGTGTACTACGATTTGTACCGGTCCCGCAAGGTGCCCCGTACCTACGTGGTGACCGAGCGCTACCGTGACGAGGCGGCTTTCCAGGCGCATCAAACATCGGCGTATGGGCCGCCGCTGTTCAAGCGGATGCGCGCGATCATCGCGATCGAGGTGGAGTATTACGACGGCGTGGACTGACCGGCGCTGCCAAGCTGCTGCGCCAGAAGAAAAAGCCAGTGCGAAATGGGAAAAAATAGCTTGCAAAACATTACACCTTATGGTGTAATTATTACATGGATCAATTGACGGATGTGCTGAACGCCATTTCCCATCCAACACGGCGGGCGATTATTGAGCGGCTTGCGAACGGGCCGGCCCGATTTCTGGACGTCGCAAAGCCTTTCCACACGGCGTTAAACGCGGTGACCAAGCACCTCAAGCTCCTGGAAAGAGCCGGCCTCATTGAGCGCAGGAAGCAGGGTCGGGAAGTTTTCATATCGTTTCGAGGCGAGCCACTTCGGGAAGTGGCGGGATGGGTGCATGAGTACGAGCGGTTCTGGAATGAACGACTCGACGAGTTCGAGCAATACTTTAAGCATAAAAAGAAGAAGGAGAAGAAGTGATGAAGCACTCCAAGAAAACGCTTGAATTCAGGTTCGAACGAACAATCCCCGCTCCTCCGGGCGAGGTGTTTGATGCGTGGCTGAATCCAAAGATTCCCGGCAATCCCT
>JBEKYH010000062.1:0-14876 GCA_049511115.1 Tepidisphaeraceae bacterium
CGAGTCGTCACAAACGCATATCGGTATGGGTACCCTTTTCCAGAACGGCCCCCCTGGGTGGCGGGATCGACCTTTGCGGCGGCCGGGTGGGGGAGGGGGGGGCTGCGCGCCATTGGTTTTTTGGGATGGGGGGCCGTGTCACCTTGGCGGCGGTGCCAGCGCCAGCGGCGTCAAATGCTTCTCAGCCCCGGTTTGGCCTGATTGACCCCTGTCGGCAGGCTAGTCCGGCGGCGGCGTATCGTCCCTCGGCTCCTGACTCGGCCTATCCTCTTGGACGATCTCCTCATGGACCATCTCGCCGTCAATAGGCTCGACCTGGCGGCTAATCAGCTTGAGCGGGGGCATCTCCTCATGTAGCACGCCCGCTTCATATTGGTCGCGTATGGCCGGTAGCCAGCGCTCCGGGGGAACGTTTAGCCGCTTGTATACCCACAGGATTTGGCTCAAGGGGGTGGCGTTTAACCGGTGCTCAACACTACCACTTACGTTAACGTCCAACTGCCGGCGTGGCAAACGGTCCGCCATCTCGGTGAGCAGTCTGCGATCCGCAGCGCCATCCTTACCGGGCCTGAGCGCGTTGATCTTCACAGCCTCGATCTGGGGGGTAATGTCGCCTAGGGCTTCTATCTTTGCCAGACGTTGCGCCGCCAGGAAATCGGGATCGCGCATCAACTGGTAGTAGCGGGCTTCTGATACCTTTGCCGCCTCGCAAAGCGCCCAGACGGGCTTACCGACATTCCCAGGACGCATCAACTCTCGCAAGATGCGCTTTCCAGCCTCACTAACGGCGCTCATCGCGTCGGCTAAGTTCTCACGCGCGCGTATGGCACTGTAATTCTCTGTAGGCGCTTCCGTGGCCATGACGTGATTCTAGCAATGTCGCATCCGGTTTCTACCAGTGCTTTGGCAGTCGGCTTTTACCCTTTCGCCCCGTTCGCAAGGGTAAGAATCTGCGTGCGAATGTCGGCAGGAAGGCCCGGCCAAGCGGCGATGACTTGGGCAAGCTCCGCGTCGATTTGCGCGCCGAGTGTGCCGGATTCCGTGCCGCGCTCGGTTGCAATTTGCGTTTTCCCTTGGGAAACTCCCGATGTGTTCGACTCCGATAGAGGCCACTTATCAATTGTCACGCTGTCGGGATGACGACGGGTAGCGTGAAAAGTTTGCAAAAATTGCCGGGGCGCCGGTGCCGGTCTGCCGGGCGTCGAGAAATCTTCAGAAGTGTCAAAATGGCAAAGATGGCATTCCAAATCTCCATGATCCAGTCGCCCACAAGGCAGGAAAGCCTTTGCCTCACCCTCCAAACTTCGGTATGATCCGCAAAATTACCGAAGACGCTCGTCGGCGGAGGTCAATCAGGGAAATTCCAGCTAAAGCATGCGTCCCACCCTATTATGCTCCCTGGCCCGAAGGCTGTATTTTTGCGGTTCTGCTGGGGAATTCATTCAGCAACGATCGGCGCCTTCGCGCCGGCGGCGCGGCCATGCCGTCAACGCGGCCGTGGAATCGTTGGAATCACGCCGCCTGCTCTCGGCGACTCTCTACGTGGATGTCTCGGCGCCTGGTCCGACTCACGACGGCTCGTCATGGCCCGACGCATTCACTGATTTGCAATCGGCCCTCAGCGCCGCCAAATCGGGAACGACCATTGACGTGGCCAAGGGCACGTACGCCCCAACCAGCGGAACCGACCGAACCGCCACGTTTCAGTTGATCGACGGCGTCACGCTCGAAGGCGGATTCGCCGGAAACACGGCCGCCAACCCAAACGCACGCGACATCGGCGCCAATCCCACGATCCTCTCCGGCGATATCGGAACCCAAGGTGACGCTTCCGACAACAGCTACCACGTCCTGACCGGCAGCGGCGTTGACTCCACTGCCGTTCTGGAAGGGTTCACCATCACCGCCGGCAACGCCGACGACGGCGACAGTGATGGCGGCGGCGGGATCACCATCACTAACGGCAGCCCCACAATCACCCACTGCACGTTCACCGATAATTTCGGATACTACGGCGGAGCGATGTTTTGCCAGGAGTCGACGATCAGGTCTCCAGCGCCAACCATCACCGATTGTATTTTCAGCGGCAATAGCGCCGGAAACCCGGAGCTCGGCGCCGGTGGCGGGGTCATGTTCATGGATAATTCGTCGCCGGTGTTCACGAACTGCCTCTTCGACAACAATAGCTCCACGGCTTACGGCGGCGCTATCGACGACGACTCTTCGGCCCCGACCTTTATCAACTGCACCTTTACAAAAAACTCCGGCTCTAACGGCGCGGCGATTGTTGATGCGTATGCGGACGGCTCGACCCTCATCAACTGCATCGCATACGGCGACACCGGCAGCGCCGAATTCTCGGATTTTGGCGCGTCCGCCACCGCGACTTACTGCGATGTCCAGGGTGGGTACAACGGCACAGGCGACATCAGCGCCGATCCCATGTTTGTCGATCCCGGCAATGGGAATTTCGCCCTTCAGCCTGGCTCCCCGTGCATTGACGCCGGCAGCAACTCCGCCGTTCCGGTGGGAATCACCACCGACCTGGCCGGCAACCCGCGCATCACCGATGGAACGGTGGACCTCGGCGCATACGAATTCACCGGCCCCGCCGCCCCGCTCATTACCAGCTCCACCAGCGCGACTTTCGGCGTCGGTGAGGCCAACTCCTTCACGATCGCCACTTCCAGCTTCCCGGTAGCGGCGCTAACTGAAACGGGCGCCCTTCCTTCCGGTGTGACCTTCACGGACAACGGAAACGGCACCGCGCAGCTATCCGGTACACCCGCCAGCGGCGCCATCGGAATGTTCGACATCACCATCACTGGCAGCAACGGGATTTCTCCCGACGCCACGCAAGCGTTTACGCTTAACGTGGTCCCAACAGAGCCTGCCGGCTTCACCAGCGAAAATAGCGCTGGATTCACTGTCAACAATTCAGGCGCATTTGCCGTCACGACCAGTGGTTTCCCGGTTGCAACCATCACCGAGTCCGGCGCCCTGCCGGGCGGCGTAACCTTCACGAACAACGGCGATGGAACGGCAACTTTTTCCGGCAAACCGACCGCCGGTAGCAATGGTATTTACAATTTCACCCTCACAGCCACAAACGGCATCGCCCCGCCCGCGACGCAGTCGTTCGCCCTGACCGTATCTCCCATCCAGGCCCCGGTCATCACAAGCAATATCAATCCGTTCTTCGTAACACTCAAAGCCGGCTCGTTCATGATCACGTCCACCGGCATTCCAACTCCGGAGTTGAGCGTCTCTGGCAACGTCCCGGGTGGCGTGACTTTCACGGATAACGGCGACGGCACAGCCACGCTTGCCGGCACAACGACCGCCGGCGAAGCCGGGCTCTACCCGCTGACGATCACGGCCAGCAACGGAGTCGCCCCGCCCGCCAGCCAGACGATAACCCTGGAGGTACATGATCCGCGAACCATCTACGTTGACGCTCAAACGCCCGCCGCCGCCGGCAGCCAGAACGGAAAATCATGGGCGACCGCTTACGCAAATCTGCAGGACGCGCTGACCGGCGCACTGTCGGGAGACACCATCGACGTGGCGCAGGGAACCTACTACCCAAGTGCCTCCGGCGTCCGCACCGCCACGTTCCAGCTCATCAGCGGCGTCACCCTCCAGGGCGGATTCGGCGGCAATGAACTCGCTGCCGGCGGCGGCAATCCCAACGCGCTGAACCCGTTGGCCTATATTTCCATTCTCTCCGGCGATATCGGAACCGCCGGGAAGCGATCAGATAACAGCTTTAACGTCGTTACCGGTGACGGAACCAACAAAACCGCGGTCATGCAGGGATTCACCATCACCGGCGGAAATGCCAACGGCGCCAGTGATTCCTACGGCGGCGGAATGGTCAACAGCAACGGCAGCCCAACCATTACCGACTGCATCTTCACCGCCAATTACGCTGCCGCGGGCGGCGCGATTTTTAATTCCGTCGGATCGCCGACGATCACCGCCTGCAAATTCATCGGTAACAGTGCGGTGAATACATCGCAGGTCAGCCCGGCCGGCGACGGCGGCGCCGTCTTTGATGAAAACGCCTCACCCACCTACGCCAATTGCCAGTTCATCAGCAACCAGGCCGCCGGTGAAGGTGGAGCGATCTTTTACTCGAAGGTCGCGGACACCGTCGTCAACTGCACGTTTTACAACGATGTCGCGACAAGCGGCGAATCCATCTATGGCGGCAATTCCAACGGAACGTCCATTGCCAACAGCATCCTATGGGCAAGTTCCGCTGTGGCCGCCAGCGAATTGGCCGCCAGCGACAGCAGCGCGCTGACAGTCACCAACTGCGATATTGACGGCGGCGGCTCCCTCTCGGCCGGCCCAACAAACATCGACGCCGATCCGCAGTTCGCCAACCCCGCGGCCGGCAACTTCGCGCTCGAGCCGACTTCCCCGTGCATCAACGCCGGCAGCAATGCCGCGGTGCCCGCCGGCGTCACCACCGACTTTGCCGGCAACCCCAGGACCGTCGGCCCCGCGGTGGACATGGGCGCGCTGGAGTATCCCAAAACCGCGGTTGTCACGCTCCAGCCGGCCGTTGCCGGCGCGGGTGAGAGACTCTCCCCGATCGTGATTCAGTTGCAAAACTCCGCCGGCCATGTGCTGAGCGGCAACCAAAGCAGCGTGACCCTTGCGATCAAATCCGGCCCCGCGGGCGGCGCGCTCGAAGGCGTCGTCACCGTGACGGCGCAAAACGGTGTGGCGACATTCATCGATGTGCAGGTGGATGTCCTGGGGACTTATCGGCTGATTGCCACGGGCGATCTGCCCCCGGCCAAACTGGCGAAATTGACTGTCACGGCCGGCGCACCGGCCAAACTGGCGTTTGTTGATCCGACACTTACCGCAATCGCGGGCCAGCCCGTCAAGCCGGGGCTGGTCGTCGACGTGGAGGATGAATTCGGGAACATTGTGCACACGGGTAATTACGGCGTCACGCTTTCCATTTTGAACGGCCCGCCGCAGGCAGTCCTTGGCGGCGTTTACTCAGCTCCGGCCATCGCGGGCGTCGCCACTTTCAGCAATGTGCAATTGGATACCGCCGGGCAATACAAACTGGGTGCGGGCAGCGGCGGTCTGACCAAAGCAAAAATCGCGAAATTCACCGTCTCCGCGGCCGCGGCCACCAAAATGGCATTCATTCAGCAGCCTGGCAACATCACTCTGAACATGCCGTTTCAGCCGGACGTTTCCGTGGGCGTGGAAGATCAATTTGGGAATCTGGTCACCAGCGACAATTCAATTGTATTGCTCTCGCTGGTCGCCGAGCCGGGCGACGTCAGCATCGGATTCCTCAGCGAAGCCTCCGTCGCCAACGGGCTGGCCGTCTTCAGCAACGTCTCGCCGACTCTCCCGGGAACTTACAGGTTACTTGCCAACGATGGCGTGCTCCCTCTCGCCAAGTCGCGAAAATTTGTTGTAACCTTCGTGCCATGAACCGCCGCGGGCAGGCCAGCCTCGGGTTCACGTTTTCCGCATGACGCAAGAAGTAAAAAGAATATCTGACGGGATTTTCGGTATAAACTCCCACAATGTCCCTCAAGCACGTCGATTTTCGAGTTGCGATGCGCCGTATAGCGGACAGGCGAATCGAAGAAGCGATGGCCGCGGGCAAATTTGATAATCTCCCCGGCAAGGGAAAGGACATCGACCTCGACAAGCTCCCCTCACTTGAAGAAGATGAACGCCTCACATGGCTGCGCCTGCTGAGCAACAAGCCATCAACGGGTCGATGATCACAGCATCACTCGGCCTTTTTCGCCGGTCCCTTCAAATAGCGTTGCGCAAATTCCAAAAAGGCCGGCCAGTCCGGCAGATCCGAGTGCGGGCCGTTGTGGTAGCGGAAGGCGATGTCGCCTGACATGAGCGCCTCATCGGGCTTGGGCATCTCGGTCGATCCTAAATCCTTTTTCCCCAGCAGACGATAAACCGGCCCGGCCGCGACGGCCGCCAGAAACGCACCGTGCGGGTCGGCCCACGCGTCGCCGGTGCCGCCGTTGAGGAAAAGCGGCCGCGGGGCGACCAATGCGAGCAACTCGTCTGAGTCCACCGGCAGATCATTCCAATGGCCGCCATACTTGCGGAAATTGGCCGCCATCCAATAGGAAGAGGCAATATTGTCCGTGGTCTCGCCCCAATTTCGCCGCGAGGGTTTGGCGCCGCCTTCGCCGGAACAACTCGGGTAGGCAATCGCCCAGCGCTGATCCAGCGCCGCGGCGAGCAGCGCGGCCTTTCCATATCGCGAATGCCCCTCGACGCCCATCTGTTTGGCGTCCACCGATTTATCCGTCTCGAAATAATCCATCGACCGGCTCAAGCCCCACGCCCATGCCGACAGCGCCCCCCAATCGTCCGGCTTTCGCGGCTGGCCCTCTGACATCAATCCGATGATTCCCGAGGTCAATCCGCCGCCGTAGTCGTTCTGGATCGGGCCGACCTGCATCTCGGCATATCCCCAGCCGATGTCCAGAAGCTGATACATCGGACTTCCCGGCCGCGGTTCCGGCTGCGTCGTCGGCGCGCCAGCGCGCGGCGCGCCGTAGCCACCCGGCCCCGCCACCACCGTCACAATCATCGGCACCGGCCCGGCCGCATTCGCCGGCGTGTACATGGTGATGTTGATGCTCGGATGCGCTTTGGGATACCGCGAATTATCGATGTGGCCCACCACCGTCTTCTTGATCGCCCTCCCTCCGGCCGCGCTTGCATCCGTCCCGGTCACCTCCCACGTAATCGGCGGCGTATTTTCCGGAATGCGCCCGTACATCTCGCGCCGGAAATCTTCCAATAGCTCCGGCCGGCGCTGATTCCACCACGTATCGGCATCCTTCACGCTTTGCCCGTTCTTCAGCACCAGCGGATCCGGCAGCGGATAAGGATTAGCCTTTGCTTCGTCGTAGTTGGTCCAGGTTCCAAAGCTCGACCGCTGATAGGCTCGGCCTTGTGCATCCGACCAGTTATTCGGCCGCGTCGGATTCTGCGTGAGACCCGCCGGCCGATTCGGATCATCCGCCGCCGGCGGCAGCGCGACTGGCCGCGATGGCTCGATGGCCGGCTGCGTCGTCTGCGCGCCGACTATGTTTGCCCTCAAGCTCGCGAGAATTAACGATGCAAGTAGAAAATGAATCCGCAACCCTTCCTCCTCAGTTCTAAGTCCTTAGTCCTAAAACCTGGTATTTTTTTAAGGCTGCGTCGCAGCCCCCGCCGCCGGGTCCGGAATCACTTCCGAATGAAACTCCGTGTCGATCTCCTCAACCAGCTTCACTGGCGAGCTCGGCGGCGACTTGGTCTTTGTCACATCCTTACAATCTCCCTTCACGATCATCCCCGCCTCGATATCGACGAGCATCACGCCTGTCTGCGTATCGACCGTATCGGTCGCCATTCGCCCGTTGGGGCCGGCGTCCACATGAGTCGTAGTAACGACGGTTGTGGAAATCTCCGCGATCTGTTTGCCATTGATTGTTTTGACCCAGTCTAGCTTGGTCGTCGCCGAGACGTGATCGCTCGGCCCCAGGCCCATTCCCTTGGCCATCTTGGCGCTGTTGTCCCACGTGTCGCCCACAGCCACGGGGATATCGGCGTAGGCCTCCTCGTCGGGAGTGAGAAAGTTGTCGAGCAGTTCGATGTCGCTGTTCAGCAAATCGTTCCCCGCATCCTCGGGCTTGCGCGGATAATCATCGGAGACTGACCCATCGGGCTCGCGATTCACGAGGATCGCCTTGCCGATAAACGGACACGGCGTTTTCTTCTCGTCCTGCCCGGTGGTTTTGACCGTGTCGAAGCTTTCCGGAGCGATGTCCATCCGCGCCTGCGTGGCCGACCCGCTGGCGACGCCGACCATCGTTTCCGTCGCCTTCCACGACTGCACCGTCTCGGTGTCGCTGATGGTTTCTTTGCCATCGGTCGTCATATCGCTATGGTCCTTGGCGTCCTGCGTGGTGACATACGTCACCTGCTGCCCGATGTGCAGATTTTCATGCAGCATGTAGGTGTCGCCCGCCCAGGCCGATTTGCATAAAACCATCGCGACGACGCCGGCAATAGTTTTCAGCTTCAACATAAAAATCCCCGCAGGTGTATTCTCAGAATTGACGGTACTCATTCTTGCCTCCCCCCATTTGAATTGCAACGAAAATCCGGCGATTGCCCGCGGCCCATGTTTCTTCCCGCTACCATCGCCCGCCATGAAATTCTTCACCGTCACCACCCTCCGCAACGGCCCGGTCGATCTCGTGCCGCATTGGCTCGACCATTACCTTCGCATCGGCGTCGATCAATTCGTCCTCTGCGTCCTGCGCGAAGGCATGGAAGCTCGCCTGGACGAAATCCGTTCCATGATTGCCGGCCTTCCCGCGCATGTGCATCTCTTCTCCGATTGGACGGACGCCCGCCAGGAACTGGTGATGCGGCACGCTCTCGACGAAGTCGGCTGCCGCCCGCGCGACTGGGTGGTGCGCTGCGATGTCGATGAGTTGAACGAATTCCCCTGTCCCATCGACGTCCTCGCCCGCGCCATGGACAAAGCCGACAAGGCCGCGGTGCATGGCCACTTCATTGACCGCGTCGCGCTGGAGGGAAAACTTGCCGCGCTGGCGCCCACGCCGTCGCTAGCCAGGCAATACCCCATCGAATGCCGCCTCACCGAAAAAATCCTCGGCGGCTTCACCCAAAAAATCATGCTCGCCCGACACGAAGTCACCATGCACCCCGGCCACCACGAGGCCTCCGCCCCTTCTGGCAATCACGAAATCGGCGCCTGGCAAGACTACCGCGTCCACCATTTCAAATGGCGCGACGGAATCATGGAACGCCTCGATTGGACGCTGGCCAACGTCGCCAAACGAGATTCGTCGTGGGGGATTGAGACGCAGAAGTTTCTGGATTTCGTGAAACCATTCGGAAGGATTCCCGTCGAAGACCCGAGGATTTCTGCGGTGGAGGTGGGGGAGGAGAGGCCGAGGGCTTTTGCTCGCACGGATTGCTATTCTGTACTCGCCGGTTCAAGCGGGTAGGCTGATCCCTGGCAAAACCCATGAAGTTGGCCAAAACGAAATGCGAATTTAACCGCGGAGGCGCGGAGGACGCGGAGAAGAAAGATGCAGATTTGATTTTGAATTTCCTCGGCGACCTCTGCGCCGCCGCGGTGAGAATTCCGGGTTAGGTGATTTCCGGCTCCGACGCCCTTTGAGGTTTGCGCGCATGGATTTGCAGATGCCCCGCGACGGCCGCCGATGAGGGGTCTTTGGAAAGCTGCCGCTCCAATCGCAATAGCTTTTCCATCTGATCGGGGTCTTCGAGCCAATGCTTATATTTGCGCAATGGCAGGATGGTTTTGCCGAGGATTTCCATTACTTCAAAGCCCGCGTGCTCGAAGAGCTTTCTTGCGGTGTGGGGCGTGAAGGTGTGCAGGTCGAACCGCTCTTTCTCGTCGGGCGTGAGCCATTGCGTGCGGCCGGTGTGGACGAAATCTTCCAATTCGGCAATCGAATAGTTGGCCAGGTAATGGTCCAGGCCGGCTAGTTGGTTATCAACCGTCGCGATGACCACGCCGCCAGGCTGGCAAATGCGGAACAGCTCGCGCGCGCCGCGAACGGGGTCGGCGCAGATGGAAAGCGGATCGCCCAGGGCGAGAATCAGTGCGAATGAACCCTCGGACAACGCCGAAAGATCAACCATATCCGCCGTGAGGAGCGTGGCCTTTTTTTCCCTTGGCCCAAACGCCGGCAGCTTGGCGCGGACCTGCTCGATCATATTGGCGGCATGATCGACGAACGTCGTGGGATACCCGCTCTTGAGGATTTTCAACCCCCATTTGCCGGTGCCGCAGCCGATGTCGCAGCAGGCCGCGTTAATGTCGCGCGGCAGGTGCGGCTTGATCGCGTTCCAGGTCAGGCGGTCGTGGAATTCCCAATACGGGTCATCGTAGATTGCGTCATACTTGCGCGCGACGCGGTCGTGGTAGCGGCGCGAGGCATCAGTTGGACCAGTGGGCCGGCGCTTCATGGTGCAACGCCTGAATGGAGGTACTGGCTGATTAGCTCGGGCTTGATGGCGATGTAGTACATCGTGCCGTCGGTCAATTCGCGGCCGGCCAGGTCCTCGGCGGCGTCGCCGATGCCCATGTAAATGTCGCAGCGGCCGCTGGCGCGGATGGCGCCGCCGGTGTCCTGGTCGAGGAAGAAGCCCTTGTGCGGGGCCATCACGCCGCCTTGCAGGGGCATATCGACGATCAAAAACGCGGCCATGGCGCGCGGGTAAATGTCGTGGTCTTCCTTATCGGTGGCGATCGTCGCCAGCGGCGTGACCGGCACGTTGAGGCTGCCATACGGGCCGCCGGGACGCTGGGCGAAGAAAGCGATGCGCGGATTGGCCGACAGGTATTTGTCCATGTCGGCGGGATGGGAATCGAAATAAGCGTGCAGATTATGAAGGTTGATCTGATCCGCGGGGATCACGCCGTCGGCGGCCATCTTCTCGCCGGCGCTGACGTACTGGTAGCCGTTCTGGCCGGCAAAGCCGACTTCGTAAATTGATCCATCCGGCAGGCGCAGGCGGCCGGAACCCTGGACGGTCACCACATACGCCTCAAAGCGGCTGGTGAGCCAGCAGAGTTCCTGGCCGGCCAGCGCGCCGGCTTCGATCTGGGCGCGGGTGTAATAGGGGACGAGTTTTCCGTCGGGCAGTTTGCGCCCGAAGACATCGCCAGTCACGGGGTCGCTCACCAGGTCGGCGGGGCGTTTGTAAATGGGCCATTGATACGCGCCGCCGCGCGTGAGGCTGGCGTTATAGATGGGCGTGAAATAGCCGGTGAAGCGAACCTGGCCGGTGTAGGTATTGGGGTCCTGCTCGGAGGGGGCGCCGATGCTCTGGTAGACCTCGAAGTTATTGCGGATTTGCGCGTCGATCCAATCGGGGGTGGCGTTGGACTGCGCCGCCTCGGCGGCCAGGGCATCGAGGGCCTTGAGCGTCGCGACGGCCCGGTCGTGGGAGATGTCGCCATACGGATAATAATGCTGGCTGCTGGGATGCGAGAGATACTCCAGGCTGTTCACAATAGCCGGATGAATGCGGGCCAAGTCGGAGGTGGCCATGCCGAAATTGGGGTACATTTCCGGCGGAATCTTCCGCAAAGCCAGCGTGCCGGGCGGAAGCTGGCCGAGGAAATTGGGCCTAGGCTCCTGGGGACAGCCGGTGAGAAGGAAGAGGGCGAGGACTGTGGGGAGCAGCATGAACGGGCGCAGAGACATTGGCTTTCCTCCTTGAAAGCGTTGGGGGCTCATCATACGCCGCAGTGGCGGCGTATGAAAGTGGAGGGAAGGGGTTCAAGAGGGTTCAAGGGTTTAAGGGTTCAAAGGCTCAAGGGTTTGAAGGGTTTGGGTTTGAAGGGGGAGGGGTTTAGGGTCTTCGTTATTGCTCTGCGGCCTCGGTCGGCGGCCTGGCCAGTGCTACTCGAAGGGGCGACTTTTTCGCCAGCAGGCGGGCATGTTACAGATGTTACACATGATTGAGTGCTAATTAAAGTATATGCTAACATATTTTCCGGCGTAAGGGATTTAATCGGTATGGGTTACGTCGAGGAGGTGCGATGTGGCGCGGATGCATAGAGAAAAAAGTGTAACATTGGCCAAAGTGCCCTGGCGGGGGTGAAAAGGGGGTTTGATGAATGGGTAGCAAACTGGGCGGAGGGCCGAGAAGGGAGGGGGCGCTAGCCAAGACTCGCTTTGACCGTCGGTCCCTGGGCGGACAGCCATACCAACGCCTCAAGTAGCTTCTCTGCTCGTTCTAAAAGATGATCACTCTACGGCTCTGGAATCGTCGTCATTAACACCGGTCGTAGAATTTGTGAAGCTCAGCGATGTATTCGGCAATATTGGTGGCATGGACGGCACTAAAATTCGCAAGATATCGGATTTTGCTTGACTAGGAAATGCCTTTCGTTAACTTGTGGAGGAATCTATTTCAGGTTGTTCGCATGCTGAACGGCCGCAATCGGCCGGTGAGGGGAAGACTCGTGAACCGGTTAAAGACTTCGGCGCTGGTTGTCGCTCTGATTGCTGCCGTTGCATCCCATGCCTACGGCTTCTTCTTTTTCTTCCCCGCCTTTGACAGCAACGGCAATCCGATCACTACGGTGAATAATCCCAACCTCATTACCAGCGGCGTAACCGAAATTGGCATCGGTTTTATGGAAAATGCCATGATGCCAAATACCATGCCCTTTCCCAACGAGGTACCCGACCCGACCACCGTGAATCTTGTCGCTGGTGGAGTCTTTCCAGCGACCGTGACCAGCGGCGTCGTTATCGCCAATCAAAGCACTCTAAATGTTGCAGGCGGCATGATCGCCAGTATCGCTGTCAACGTCTTTGACACCAGCTCAGTCAGTCTCACCAAGGGCAGCGTGCAGGGGTTTGTGTCGCTACAGAATAGCAGTGCTTTGACCATGTCCGGTGGCACGCTGGGCTCGGTCGACGCAGATGCCAATAGCACTGCTACGATCAGCGGCGGCGCGGTGACCAATATGCTGACCGCTTTCAAACAGGGAGCGATCACTATCTCCGGCGGATCGTTGGGCGGACCATTCGGCGGCCAGCTTAATGCGCAAGATGGCGGGGCGATCAATATTACCGGAGGCGACGCCAATGGCGGTTCCGTCTCAGCCTCCGCCAGCGGCCTAAACAGCATGATCAGCATCACCTCGTCTTTCACGCTATCGAACGTTTCGGCGGCGGACGCAGGATCCGTCTCAATGCAGAGCGGCACCGTCACGGGCAATGTGTCAACCACTATCGACTCCCTCGGAGACGGCTTGAGCCCGCCGTCGGTGACTCTGGGCGCTGTTCAGGTTAACGGCTCAGTCAACGTGGGCGCCGGCACGAACATGACTCTCGGCGCGGGCACGAGCGTTGTCGGGACAGTCACGGTTGGGCAAAATGCCAACCTAGTCACCAGCGCCGCAATCGGCCCACTGGCATTGGCCTCCAATTGCTCGATCACAGTGAACGGGGGGAGCATCATGTCCGACGTGAGCGTTAACAACGGCAACATCTCCATGAACGACGGCACGGTATTCTTCGACCTCTTCACCAATACTGGCACGATTGGGATGACCGGCGGTATTGTCGGCGTCAATGTCTCCGCCTTTGACAGCGGCACGATCGCCGTCGGCGGGGGCATGATCAACGGCAACGTCGTAGCCGAGGGCGCCAGTACAGCAATGCTTGCGGGCGGCACGGTCGGCCATGACGCAATCGCGGCCGGCCAATCAGCGTCGATTACCATTTCCGGCGCGACCATCGGAGTCGATGCGGCGGCCGAGAATTCCGGCACTGTCAACATGGAAAGCGGCTCGATTGGCGGCAACCTTCAGGCTCAGCAACAGGCATCCGTCCATATGGACGGGGGTACCGTCGGCGGGGATCTCGTGGTGATCAACAGTGGAAGCGCAACGATCACGGGCGGACTTGTGTCCGGTTCAATTTCCGTCTCCAACAGCGGCGCCGCCACCATGAATTCAGGCGCCGTCGTGGGCGGCGCGACGACGGCCAACAGCAGCAGCCTGATCATCAACGACGGCAGCATCGCCGGCCTTGTTGGCACGCAGGACTCAAGTAAGATTCTTATACTCGGGGGATTGATGGGAAGCGGCGTGACCGCCGCCGACAATTCGACGATTGTCATCGACGGACTTGCAACGATTGCGGGGCAGGTGGCCGCTCATGACAATTCTACAATTTCAATACGGAACGCCACGATACTCGGTGGGGTCCTCGCCACCGAGTCCAGCACTGTGAATCTGTTGTTCCCCGGAAGTACAATTTTCGGGCCCATCGAGGCTACCCAAAATGGGCATATCGTTTTGGGCCTCGGTTCCATGGGCAGCGGTTCACCATCGCCGGCGGCGGACCGACTGAATCTTATCGCGGCTGACGCGCCAACGCCGACGAACGAGATTTTCCTGTACGACGATTCGACGCTGGAATTTGACGGACTGACCTTCAATGCCGCACTTGTAGACCCCATGAATGACAACGGCATGTTCAGCGAATATGACCTCACCGGGACGCTCGGCGACGGTTCGAGCCTGCCGGACGGGCTGACTCTGTTCGTGGAAAACGGCAGCGGGGCCAGTTTCCAATTCGTTGCCGTTCCCGAGCCGGGCGCGGCGGGGTTGGTGTTGAGTGCTTTGGCTCCGGTGTTGCTGGGCCGGCGACGGCGACAGGGCAGCAGGCGTTCCCGCCCCGCGTAGGAGCCGAGAAGCTGAAATGTGACATCCGCCGATCGACTTCGCGTCTACAGCCTTCGCACCCTCCGCAACAACGCCCGCTCATCCCGCCGCGGCTCGACTATTCCATTGCTGGAAATAAATCGCATAGCTATCCGGCCCGTCCAGGCGGGCGATGGTAGCGCCGTAAGAGGTCGGCTCCGGGTCGGTGACGGAAAAACCGTCACGCCGCAAGCGCGTGCAGGAGTCATTGATCCGCGATCACTTCGCCGCTTCGATGCCGATCTTCAATTCCTTTACTGCCACCCCGTCGCTCCATGTGCCCATGAAGCGCTGCTGCGGCGTATTGCCCAGGGCGTAGGGGGCGTTTTTGCCGAAGAACGCGTCGTCGGTGAGGGCGTCGAAAAGTTTCCAGATGCCAAAATAATCCAGGGCGGTCAGGGAGTTTTGTTCGAGGTGTTCGCGGATGGCGGCGCGGAGTGGGCCGACGGGTTGGGCGGGTTGATCGGCGTTGGCCACGACCGCGATGGCCACCGGGGCCATGTGGTCGGCGACCAGGGGCGGCGTGCCGTGGTTGTCGGAGACGAGGGTGACGAAGTCCTTTTTCGAAGGG
>JBEKYH010000063.1:0-14871 GCA_049511115.1 Tepidisphaeraceae bacterium
CGCCGCCGAGAGAAAGGCGCGGGCATCGCCGACGGATTCCATGTAGATCAAAATGCTGCGCGTCTGCGGGTCGTCGCCGAAGTAGTCGATCAGGTCGCCCCAGTTCACGTCGAGCATCGAACCCGTCGAGACAAACGCGCTGAAGCCGACGGTCTCGCTGAAGCTCCAATCCAGAATCGCGGTAAGGAGCGCGCCGCTCTGGCTGATGAACGCGACATTACCCGGCTTGGCGATGCTGCGCGCGAACGTGGCATTGACACCGGTCAGGGGATTCATCACGCCCAGGCAATTGGGGCCGATGATTCGCATCGACCCGCGCCGCGCCTGCTCGAGCACTTTGTTTTCCAGTTCAAATCCTTTTTCACCCAGCTCGCGGAAACCCGCGGAGATGACGATCGCGCCTTTGACGCCCGCGTCAGCGCATTGGCCGATGATCCCTGGCACCGTCGCGGCCGGCGTGACGACGACCGCCAAATCCACTTCTTCCGGAACCGCGTCGATATTCGCATACGCCTTGATCCCCAGCACGCTCGACCGCTTGGGATTAATGGGGAATATGGTTCCGCCGAACGGGCTGGTCACCAGGTTCCATAAGACCGTGCGCCCCACGCTGCCGGCCGTCTCGGTTGCGCCGATGACAGCGATGTTGCGCGGCTTAAAAATCGCATCGAGCGGCCGCGGCGTGGAAAGGCGAATAGCTTTGGATCGTTTCCCCGCCGCTGATTTTAGTTCTTGCATAATGACCTCTATTAGATCATTCGTAATATTCCTTCGCATCGGCATATTCCCCTACGAAAAGAATAGGGACGATGCCGATGAGGCAAGGCGAACCGCCAGGAAAGAATTCAATTAACCGCAGAGGCGCAGAGTTCGCAGAGGGATTCAATAAAATCACAATCAAAAATCGAGTCTTGATTTCGGTTTTCTCTGCGTCCTCTGCGCCTCTGCGGTTAATAAGTATTTCCGATTTCCTTGGCGGCCTTGGCGGGCGGGAAAGTGACCCGGGTGCGCGTGCCGATGGCGGATCACAATAGCATTTTTATGACCGATCCGGCGCTGGTTTTTATTCCGCTGCGACGGTTTGCGGTGGCAACGACGCCGTAGCGGCCGTGCCGTTGAATGCGCTATCAATTCGACGATCGGGACTGCTCGCGCCTACTAACCCTTGAGCCAACTCGATCGGACCGATTTCGTGGGAGCGTAAATGTCTTTGTCTGGTTTGAGCCAATACGCATCAATTACGCGTTGGATATAGGCTCGAGCCGCGCCTTCTGGGTTGGAAAATGCGTGTTCCTGCCAGACGGAGGGCTTGTCGATCTCCTTAAAGACGAAGTCATTACCCAGTTTTCGTATATAAACTCCCACCTCAGGCGTCTGGTCCGTGTAGCGGGACGGAAACACGGGATGTCGTTCCAATTCCGCCACGATGGCACGAACGAGCGCTGGGACGATGTTGGGACGAGACCTTCTGTAGTCGGCGAGTCCACGTTCCGAATACTCATAACCCATCGCTTCCAAAATCCGTTGGGTCGATGGATTGGCTAACAACTCCATGCATTGAACGTGCGAAGGCTCGGCCGACATTAGCATCTCCAGCATCCAACGCATCAGTCGTGATCGTCGTAGATATCGGCGCGGGAGAAATCCGCGGGCAGCGGCGGCAAGTCCGGCAGCCCCTCAGTTAAATCGTTTAGCCAGCGCTCCAGTTCCTGAGCGGTAGGGACTCGATTGTGAGGGCGCGCAGTCAGCTTGCGCCGTTCACCTTGAAGCTTATTCACCCTCTGCCGCTGGTCCGGCGGGCGACGCATGAGAGGTTCCTCAGCCACCTTGCGCATAATCGGAATTTACCACACAGACCCGTACGGGACGAGGGCCGTTTTTCGTCAGCCGTCCACACTTCACCGTCCTCATGCCCGAATAGAGCGGTGCCACGAGGGTGACAAGCGGGACCGCCAATAGCACCAGAATCCACATGAATACCGCCATATGATTATCCGCCGATTCTTAGATTTTTATGTGCAAAACCCCCTGGCGCGTGAAAAAACCCATCTTTTATCGGCCCCCTCCAACAAGAAACGACAAATCAGTGATTCCCCGATAACCTTTAACCGCGCTTCGTGTCCTAATAGAATCATCGCAAGAAGGCCATGAAAGGAGCCACCTATGTTGCAAGGAATTGGTAAACGAGGCATGTTAATTGGCGCCGGAACGATGTTACTCGCCGCCGCCGGATGCACCGTCGATGTCTACAGCCCGCCGCCGCGAGGCGAAGTGATTGTCGCCGCGCCGCCGCCCCCACCGCCGCCACCCCCTGGTGAAGTAGTCGTTGGCGTTGATGCGGCGCCTCCCCCGGATCAGGTCGAAGTGCAGCCAGTGGCGCCGGATCCATATGCCGTATGGGTTCCCGGCTCTTACGTCATCATTGGCGGGCGCTGGACCTGGCGCGGCGGGTACTATGACCATCCCCCGCGGCGCGGAATGGTTTGGATTAAGCCGCATTATGAGCACGGCCCGCACGGCTACGTCCGCGTCGAAGGCCACTGGGGCTAAACCTCTCGGACCGACCGCCTAAAATGGCGGCAAATTAGTCTCCGTACGCCTTGCCGGCGTGAAAATCTGCCGGCAAGGCGGTTTTTGTGCGCAAATTCGCCATTTTTGGCCCCGCTTTATTTCACAGTTTGTTTGACCTACGATGTGGGTTTTAGTAATGTCATACGGCTTTGCCAACCGCAAATTGCCCAAGGCTCCCAGGGGAGCCTGACGGGCCGCTGACATGATTACGACCGATCGCCCGCCGGCATGGCCGGAGCGGACTGGTTGTTTTACCGATTCGTCTAGCCGCGATAAGGACCCATGAAAGGTTACCCACCAGCGCAGGGATTGTTCGATCCAAGTTACGAGTCCGACGCCTGCGGCGTGGGGTTCGTCTGCCATTTGAAGGGGCAGGCCTCCAACCTGGTCATCAGCCAGGGCTTGCAGATGCTGGAGAACATGAACCACCGAGGCGGCTGCGGCTGCGAGGCCAATAGCGGCGACGGCGCCGGCATCCTCACCCGCCTGCCCGACAAGTTCTTCCGCCGCGTCACCAGCGACCTTGGCTTTTCCCTTCCGCCCCTCGGCGAATACGGCGTGGCCATGGTCTTCATGCCCAAGGAGATGGTCGCCCGCAATGAGTGCCAGCTTGTCCTGGAGCGCATCGCCCGCGAATACGGCATGACCGTCCTCGGCTGGCGCGATGTCCCCGTGGACAGCTCGCAGATCGGCCCCACCCCGCGCCGCACCGAACCGCGCATCCGCCAGCTTTTCGTGACCATGGGCGAGACCTTTTACAACCGCGCCGATTTCAACCGCCGCTTGTACCTCGTCCGCCAGCGCGCCGAAAATTTCATCGAGTTTCAAAGCGGCGTTCGAGAAGCCGCCGACCAGTTCTATATCTGCGGCTTTTCCACCAACCGCATCGTCTATAAGGGGATGCTGACCGCGCACCAGGTCCGCCAGTATTACACGGACCTTTCCGACCCAGATTTCCAAAGTTCGATGGCCATCGTCCACTCGCGCTTTTCGACCAATACTTTTCCCTCCTGGGATCGCGCCCATCCCTACCGGTACATCGCCCATAACGGCGAGATCAACACCCTCCGCGGCAACCGCAACTGGATGCGCGCCCGCACCGGCTCATTGAAGAGCGAAGTCTTCGGCGAGGAACTGAACAAACTGTATCCCATCCTCACCGAAAGCGGCAGCGACACGGCGACGTTCGACAATTGCCTCCAGTTCCTCACCCTCAACGGCCGCAGTTTGGCGCATTCGGCGCTGATGATGATCCCCGAGGCATGGCAGAACAATCCCAAGATGGACGAAGACCTGCGGGCGTTTTACGAGTATCACGCCTGCCTCATGGAGCCGTGGGACGGCCCGGCCAGCATCGTCTTCACCAACGGCATTCAAGTCGGCGCAGTGCTCGACCGCAACGGCTTGCGCCCCAGCCGTTATTACGTGACCAAAGACGATCTGGTCATCATGGCCAGCGAAGTGGGCGTATTGCCGATACCACCTCAGGATGTCGTGAAAAAGTGGCGCTTGCAGCCGGGCAAGATATTCCTGGCCGATTCCGAGCAGGGCCGCATCGTCGACGACGCCGAGATCAAGCGAGATCTGGTCGAAAAACGCCCCTGGCGAAAGTGGCTGGAAGAGAATCTGGTCCACCTGGACGATCTCCCGATTCCAAAGAACGTCAGCGACACCGATCACAAGACGCTGCGCGTGCGCCAGCATGTCTTCGGCTACACCGTCGAAGAATTGAAGATGATCCTCCTGCCCATGGCCTCCAACGGGCAGGAACCGATCGGTTCGATGGGCACGGATACGCCGCTGGCCTGCCTGAGCGAAAAGCCGCAGTTGCTGTACAGCTATTTCCGGCAGTTATTCGCGCAGGTGACCAATCCGCCGCTCGACGCCATCCGCGAGGAACTGGTCACGTCGCTGTACACGTACCTCGGCCGCGAGGGCAATCTGCTGGAAGAGACTCCGCGGCATTGCCATCTCATCAAGCTCAAGCAGCCGATTCTGTCGAACGCCGACCTGGAAAAACTGCGACAGGTGGCCGTCGGCGATCTGCGCGCGGTGACCTTGCCCATGCTGTTCAAGGCCTCCGACGGCGAAGCGGGCCTGGGCAAAGCGGTCGAGGAACTGTGCGAAAAGGCCGCCGAGGCGGTTCGCAGCGGCGTGTCGATCCTGGTTCTGTCCGACCGGGGCGTGGACGCCGATCAAACGCCGATCCCCAGCCTCCTGGCGACCAGCGCCGTGCATCATCACCTCATCCGCGAGGGCACGCGCACGCAATGCGGCTTGGTCATCGAGACCGGGGAGGCCCGCGAGGCTCATCACCTGTGCCTGTTGATCGGCTACGGCGCCGGCGCGGTCAATCCTTATCTGGCGTTTGAGACCATCACCGATCTGCACCGCGACGGAATGCTTCCGACGGAAGTGACGCTGGAGCAGGCCAAGAAGAATTACATCAAGGCCGCCAACAAGGCCATTCTCAAAGTCGCCAGCAAGATGGGCATCTCCACGGTGCAAAGCTACCGCGGGGCGCAGATTTTCGAGGCCATCGGCCTGGGCAAAGCGGTCATCGACAAATATTTCGCCAACACGCCCAGCCGCATCGACGGCATACCGCTGGAAGTCATCGCCGCCGAATCGCTGGCCCGGCATCGTCATGGATATCCGCCCATCAGAGTGAACGGCGAGGTCCTCGACAACGGCGGCCAATATCAGTGGCGGCGCGACGGCGAATACCATAGCTGGAACCCCGACACCGTCGCCAAGCTGCAGCACGCCGTTCGCGTGGACAGCTTCAAGACATTCCAGGAATACTCGCAATTGGTCGACGACGAGAGCCGCCACCGCTGCACCCTGCGCGGCCTGATTAATATCAAGAAAGGGCGCAAGCCCGTGCCGCTTTCGGAAGTCGAGCCGGCCAAGGAGATCGTCAAGCGATTTGTGACCGGTGCGATGAGCTTTGGGTCGATCAGCAAAGAGGCTCACGAGAATCTGGCGATCGCCATGAACGCGATGGGCGGTAAGAGCAACACTGGAGAAGGGGGCGAAGACCCCGAGCGATTCAAGCCTGACACCGATTCCCACGGCAAGCCCGTCATTGGGCCGCTGGGCATGCCCACGTGGCGGCGGTCGGCCATCAAGCAGGTGGCCAGCGCGCGCTTCGGCGTGACCGCCGAATATTTGGTCAACGCCGATGAATTGCAGATCAAGATGGCCCAGGGGGCTAAGCCCGGCGAAGGCGGCCAGCTTCCCGGCAAGAAAGTGGACGAGTACATCGGCAAAATCCGCTATTCCACGCCGGGCGTGGGGCTGATCTCGCCGCCGCCGCACCACGACATTTACAGCATCGAAGACCTGGCCCAGCTTATTCACGATTTGAAGAACGCCAATCGCCGGGCCCGCATCAGCGTCAAGCTGGTCAGTGAGGTCGGCGTCGGCACGGTCGCCGCGGGCGTCGCCAAGGCCAAGGCCGACCATATCCTGATCTCCGGCGACGGCGGCGGCACCGGCGCTTCGCCCCTGACGAGCATCAAATACGCCGGCATCCCCTGGGAAATGGGCGTGGCCGAAACGCAGCAGACGCTCGTCCTGAACGATCTTCGCGGCCGCATCATTTTGCAGACCGACGGGCAGATGAAGACCGGCCGCGATGTTGTCATCGGCGCGCTGCTCGGGGCCGAGGAATTCGGCTTCAGCACCGGCCCGCTCATCGCCTCCGGATGCATCATGATGCGCGTGTGTCACTTGAACACCTGCCCCGTCGGCATCGCGACGCAGGACCCGGATTTGCGCAAGAAATTCGCGGGCAAGCCCGAGAACGTGATCAATTTCATGTTCTTCATCGCCGAGGAAGTGCGCCTGCTGATGGCCCACATGGGATTCCGCACCTTTGCCGAAATGATCGGCCAGACGCAGATGCTCGAATTCCGCGATGTCTCAAACCACTGGAAGGCCAAGCACCTGGATTTGTCGGTGATCCTTCACAAGCCTGATCTTCCCGGCGTGGCGGTCCGCAATGTCGCCAAGCAGGATCACGGCCTGGAATATGCCCTGGATATCACCAAGATTCTCGACTTGGCCAAGCCGGCGCTGGAGAAAAGGGAGAAGGTCCGGGCCGAGTTGGAAATCCAGAACGTCAACCGGACGGTCGGCGCGATCCTCAGCAGCGAAGTGGCCCTTCGCTATGGTCACGCCGGGTTGCCGGACGACACGATTCACCTGAAATTCAAGGGCAGCGCCGGCCAGAGCTTTGGCGCATTCTCCGCGCGCGGCGTGACGCTGGAACTCGAAGGCGACGCCAACGATTACTGCGGTAAGGGCCTTAGCGGCGGGCGCGTGATCATCTATCCGCCCAGGGAATCACGCTTCAAGGCGGAAGAGAACATCATCGCCGGCAATGTGATCGGCTATGGCGCCACCGAAGGCGAGATTTATCTCCGCGGCGTCGTCGGCGAGCGCTTCTGCGTCCGCAACAGCGGCGCTGAGGCGGTCGTCGAGGGCGTCGGCGACCATGCCTGCGAGTACATGACCGGTGGGCGCGTCGTGGTGATCGGCAAGACCGGCCGCAATTTCGCGGCGGGCATGAGCGGCGGCATCGCTTACGTCTACAACATGGACGCCAATTTCAAGGACCTTTGCAATACCGAGATGGTCGATCTGGAGTATGCCGACAGTTTCAACAAGGCCGACATCTCCACGATCCGCCGCCTGCTGGAGAATCATCTCAAGTACACCTCCAGCCCGGTGGCCAAGGCGATACTGGACGGGTTTGAAAAGGAGCTGCGCTGGTTCGTGAAAGTCATGCCCACCGACTACCGCAGGGTGCTGGAGCACAAGGCCGAGATCGAAGCCAAGGCCGAAATGCTCGGTAAGCGGCAGAATTAGGGCGAAAGGAAAACCAACCGCAGAGGCGCAGAGTGCGCAGAGAAAAATACAGGAGGCGGATCCTGATTGGGATTGTATTTTTTTTGGTCTTCTCCGCGTCCTCTGCGCCTCTGCGGTTAAATAATCTTTTAGATCGGAAAGTTGAACGATGGGAAAACCGACAGGTTTCAAGGAGATAGGCCGGGAGATGCCCAAGCGGCGCGACGTGCCGCTGCGCATTTTGGATTGGGCGGAAATCTACGAGCCGCTGGCGGACGAAAAGCTGCGCAAGCAAGGCGCTCGCTGCATGGACTGCGGCATTCCTTTCTGCAACAACGGCTGCCCCCTGGGCAACATCATTCCCGAATGGAACGACCTGGTCTATCGCGACCGCTGGCACGACGCGATCCAGATGCTCTTGAAGACCAACAATTTCCCTGAATTCACCGGGCGGGTCTGCCCCGCGCCGTGCGAAGAGGCATGCGTCCTGGGCATCAACGACAAGCCCGTCACCATCAAGAACATCGAACTGAACATCATCGAGCACGCCTTTGCGAACGGCTGGATCAAGGCCGAGCCTCCGGAAAAGCGCACCGGCCATAAGGTGGCGGTTGTCGGTTCCGGTCCTGCCGGCCTGGCCGCCGCGGCGCAGCTCAATCGCGCCGGGCATCTGGTGACCGTATTTGAGCGGGCCGACCGGATCGGCGGGCTGCTCATGTACGGCATTCCCAATTTCAAGCTGGAAAAACGCTTCGTTGACCGGCGCATCAAGCTGATGGAGGAAGAGGGAATCAAGTTCGTCGTCGACGCCTACGTCGGCCGCAACGTGAAAGTGGAAGATTTACGCCGCGATTTTGACGCGATCGTCCTCTGTGGCGGAGCGACGCACCCGCGCGATCTCCCCGTTCCCGGGCGCGACCTGGGCGGCATTCATTTCGCCATGGATTATCTGCCCCTCGCCAACAAGCGAACCCTGGGCGATGCGATTGCCGACGAACACTTCATCTCCGCCAAGGACAAGCACGTCATTATCCTCGGCGGCGGTGACACCGGCGCCGACTGCCTCGGCACCGCGCAGCGCCAGGGATGCAAGAGCGTGCGGCAATTTGAATTGCTCCCCAGGCCGCCGGAAAATCGGTCCGCCGATGTCGTCGCGGCGGGCGACGTGCAGCCCTGGCCTTATTGGCCGGCCATTTTCCGGACTTCCTCCGCCCATGAAGAATCGAACCACATCGCCGGGCGCGACATCCGCGATTTCGCAGTGAATACCAAGAGTTTCAGCGGATCAAACGGGCACGTGGAAAAGCTCCATCGCGTGA
This sequence comes from Tepidisphaeraceae bacterium, assembly GCA_049511115.1. GTDB lineage: Bacteria > Planctomycetota > Phycisphaerae > Tepidisphaerales > Tepidisphaeraceae > JBEKYH01. The sequence continues at coordinate 8,745 of JBEKYH010000063.1, forward strand.
GCCTCAACTGGGCCAAATCCCCCGACGGCCGCTGGGCCATGCAGGAGGTGCCCGGCAGCGAGGAGACGCTGGAATGCGATCTCTGCCTGCTGGCGATGGGATTCATCCATGCCGAGCATGACGGCCCGGTCAAGCAACTGGGGCTCAAACTCGACACCCGCGGCAACGTCGTCAGCGACGAGTCCTACATGACCAGCGTCCCCGGCGTCTTCGTCGCCGGCGACATGCGCCGCGGCCAGAGCCTGATCGTCTGGGCCATCAGCGAAGGCCGCCAGGCGGCGCGCGGCGTGGATGCGTTTTTGATGGGCCACAGCGACCTGGGGCCGGAGATCAAGCTTTTCTAGGCCCGCCCCTTGAGTTGGCACGCGCTCTGGCGTTCCGAAGAGGAATGAACGCCGAGGCGCGGAGGCGCCGAGGAAGAAAATGCGGAGAAATCCCAAAAGCTTCTCTTGCATTCCTCGTCTTTCCTACCTCGGCGCCTCTGCGCCTCAGCGTTCATTTTTCTTCTTGAACGGCAATGCGGTTTTTCTCGCCCGATTATAGAAATCGCGCCGTTTTCGATTTCCCTCGCCCACCCCGGCAATTTAGAATCTGTAAATGCCCACGAGCACGCCTTTGAGCGGAATTGAGATCGCCCGGCGCGAGGGCGGGCGAATTGTCATCCGTCCCGGCGGAGCGCGGGCGCGATGGGAGATGAATGATCTCCTGGCTGCCGACGGCCATGCCATGCGGGTTGTGTTCGGCGCCGCGGTGCGGGCGCTCGATGAGGCCGCCGAGCGGAAACTGCTTGAAGAGGCGTTTTTGAGCAGCGCGACGACTGTCACCAGCCAGGATGTGGCGGCTTATTTCGCCGAAACATTGAAGAGCGCCGCGCGGCGGCAGGTCGCGCTGCACGACGCGGCGGAGATTTTGTCTGATGCTGGTCGCGGGCAACTCTCGGCCGCAATGGCTGATGCGGGGCGAGCCGTCGCGTTCGGCTGCGGGATCGAACTTCTTCCGCCCTTCGAACTGGAAGTGGACAGCCCCTCGCTGCGGCAAGAGCAGGAGGAGCGCCGGCGCGGCGCCGCACAGGGCGAGCGACTCAATCGCGCCGCCGCGTGGTTCAGGCAATTTCAGGAAATTCGCGCGGGCGCGCCGGACCTGGGGGCGGAAAAAATCCTCCAGCGCATGGGAACGCTCGACCCGGCCGAGCAGGCGGAAATGCTGCGCGGCCTCTTGCTCTCCGCCGCCGGTGAATCCGCGCGGCGGCCGCTCTGGGTGGTGGCCGGGCCGCAGTTATTGAAATTCGAATCAAACGGCGCGGCTGGCGAGGTTCCGCAGGCGCAGGTCTTTTCTCCCCCTGATGCGCTCGGGCCATTTCGGTCGGTGCAGCGCGCCGAACTCGACGGCAAACCCGTGCTGCTGATCGGCGCGCAGCGCGGCGTTCTGGTCGTCGATCCAACTTCGCCGCGCGAGGCGGTTGCATATGCCGATCCCACGATCACCTCCAACCTCGGTTTCAACGCCGCCGCGATCACCGGCGGCAGAATCTGGGCCACGCACGGCGAGGCAGGCCTGGTGAGTTGGGAAATCGCGCAGACGGATAAGCCCGTGTCGCGCAGCTCGGGGGGATCGACGTCGTTCTCGCCGAGGAATCTCTGCCTGATCGACGGCAATCGCCTCGTCTTCAGCAGCGACAGCCGCCTGTTTGAGCGCGGCGCGGATGAAGCGATCCGCCCCGTGAACGACAGCCAAAATAACGGCCCCGCCGCGACCATCGTCTCGATCATTGCCGAGCCCGGCGGTAATCTGCTCATCGTCCGCGAGGATGGCCAGTTGTCGCGGCGGCAGACATCAGATCTGACAATTTCCGCCCAATCCCGCCGCACCGGCCGCGTCAGCGCCGCCGGCCAGGTCCCCTGGCTGGGCAGCGTCCGTCTGCTGGTCGCCACCGAGGAAGGTCCCGTCGCCTGCGTCGGCGTGGAGGACGAAATCGTCACCCACTACCTCAGCGGCTACACCGCCCTCCGCCAGACCGCCGCGACGGCCGACCGCGTGGCGGCCGTGAGCGCCGATCGCCAGCGGTTGATTCTTTGGCCGACGTGGGACGGGCGAAAGCCGGCGGCGGAGATTCATATTGCGGCGATCGCCCGGCATCGGGTGGCGGATATTGAGTTTGGCTAACAATGCCCCGACTCTGGAAAAAACTGGCCATTGCCTCCAACTGGCCCGTCCTGGCGGCGGTGGCTGTCCTTTGTGGCGCGGGGCTGGTCAGCATCTTCCAATACAACTCCGACCTGGGAGTGCGCCAACTGATCTATCTGCTCGTCGCCCTGGTGGCGATGGCGGCGGTGCAGGGAGTGAATTACAACGCCATCGGGCGCTACGCCTGGGGGTTATATTTTTTCAGCCTGCTGCTGGTGTTTTACACGGTGGCGCATCTGCCCGGCGTTTCGCAGAAAAATGGGGCGTATGCGTGGATCAATGTCGGGCCGCTGGGGGTGGAACCTTCGGAGTTGATGAAGCTGGCGTTCGTGATGGTACTCGCCCGATACCTGCGGTTTCGCGGGAGTTTTCGGACGCTGCCGGGGTTGCTGCCGCCGCTGGCGCTGACGCTTGCCCCCGTGTCGCTGATCTTATTGCAGCCGGATTTAGGCGTCGCCGCGCTGTTTTTTCCGACGTTGCTGGCCATGTTGTTTGTGGCGGGGGCGCGGGCGAAGCATATCTTTTTGATGCTGGCGCTGGCGGGGGCGCTGGCCCCGATCTTCTGGTTCAGCGGCGAGCCGGAGATTCCGGTGTTCAACCACTTTCCGATGCTGGTTCGCGAGTACCAGCGCCAGCGCCTCACCGCCATGTTCAGCAGCGACCCGCGCACGCTCCAGGAATCCGGCTATCAGCAGGAGCGGGCATTGGCGGCCATGGGATTCGGCGGCGCCGCGGGGAAGGGTCTGGGCAATCTCACGGTGAGCCGCCATGTGCCGGAGGCTTACAACGACATGATTTTCGCCGTGATCGGCGAGCAATTCGGCTTCGTCGGCTCGGTGGTGATTTTGATCGCGTACCTGGTCCTCTTCGCTGCGGGCATCGAAATCAGCGCGGCCACGCGCGAACCATTCGGGAGGCTGGTGGCGCTGGGGGTGGTGGTGCTGCTGGCGGCGCAGGCCGTGCTGAATCTGATGGTGGTGATGCACTGGTTCCCCGTGACGGGGGTCACGCTGCCGTTCATCTCGTCGGGCGGGAGCAGCCTGGTGGCCAGCTTCATCGCGGCGGGGCTGCTGCTGAACATCGGGCAGAACCGGCCGCTGGTGATCGCGCGGGAGGCGTTTGAGTTTGGGTGAGGAGAAATACGATTCACCGCGAAGACGCCAAGAACGCCAAGAAATACAAGACTCACCACGGAGGAGGCGGAGGACACGGAGGGAATTCAGGACTGAGGACTGAGGACTGAGGGCTGAGACGGACGGGGACGCGGCATTGCCGCGAGAGAGTAGAACAGTAGAAAGTGGAGAGTAGATGGGGAGTAGGGAGGCGGGGCGAGCATCTACCTTCTACTCTCTACAACTCCACTTTCCCGGCCGCGGGGCGGGATGTTACAGATGTTACAGTGGTTTTGGGGTTAATTAAAGTATATGCTAACATAATTTGGGTCATAAGGGGATTCGGGGATTGGGGTTAGGGCGGGGAGGGGGAATGTGACACGAACGTATGGAGAAAAAAGTGTAACATGGGGTGAAGTGGCCTGGCGGGGTCAAAAAGCGGGTTTGGGGAACCTGCCGGCCCGTGTCTTTATTTGTCTACTTTCGACTTCCGGCCCTCTACCCTCTCGGCCGCCCGAGGCGGCCGCGGCATATGGAGGAACGTTTGTAGCATCGGGTAAAATGGGTTGGCGGGGGTGAGAAGTGGGTTTGATGAATGGGTAACAAACTTGCCGGGAGAAGCTTAATTATGAATGACCCCTTTTCCGGGTCCTTTTCCGGGTCGCCTTTTCCGGGTCCGGGTCCTTTTCCGGGTCGAATGACTGACGATGCCAGGGATGGTCCCGATTTCAGGGATAACCGGTGCGGGCGGGCACGAATGCCTGTTTCTCTTGGCCGGGTTTCCGCTTAGGGCTATGGACCATAATTCCGATGTATTGCGTCCTCAAGCGACGACGACGCCCATGAATCCTCGGGGGCGACCTGTAAAAGCTGCGACAATACTTGTTTTGCCTCGACGGCGAAGGCGTCTTCCGCGACTCGATCGCGCGAAGCCTTTGCGGCTGCGGCGGCGCGCAGCAAGCTTGATGCGAATAGTCGAAGTAAATGGGTATGGTGTGGACGCATGCCGAGCAGCTCACGGTATTGCGTGTGGCTCTCGCGGAAGCGATCTTGGGTATCTAGAAAACGTGCGTATTCCTCTAAAAGCGCAGGGCGATCGTTGCGTAGTGTTCGACACAGCAGCAGTCCCTTACGGAAAAGCTGTTCCGCGGGGCGAACTCGCCCAGCTGCTGCCAAAGCCCCCGCGAGGTCGCCGATTATCCTCCCGTCCTCTGGACTGGCTACCCAGAGATCGTTCAGAAACCTCAGGCCGTCCTCCGGGGCAAAGTGGCTAACTACACAAGCGTGGGCGAAGAGTCGCTTTATCCCGTCGTTTTGGTCGAACCTCGGCATGTGGCGTTCGAGGTGAGCGGTTATGAGGTCAAATCGATTCATGGCGCGCAGAAGAAGGGTGGACATAAACGCATCGCTGGGGTGGCAATATTGGTCCTTTAAAACTGCGACACATTTTTCCTCGGCTTCGGGGAGTTTTCCCCTAGCCTCGAAGAGCTGGGCCCAAACGACATCGAGCCATGGCCCGTTGCCAAACCGGTATTGCATTTCGGAAAGCACGTGCTCGGCAGCTTGGAAATCGCGCGTTCTAATTTTGCTCTTAGCCAATGCGATTGCGACCCAACGGTGCCGGCGGTCAAGGTCGCAGATTGAGTCGAAGTAGGTGTCAGCCTCACGGTGCCTCCCACGTGCGTCGAGAGCCGTAGCCATTGCCAAGCGTGCCACGGAGTCGCGCGGATCCAACTCGAGGATCTTGTTAGCGGCAGATTCAACGCGTGCATATTGGCGGTCGCTTAAAGCCTGGAACATCTGCGACCGGATTGGGCTAACTAATATCCGGACCTCGTGCAGGCTGATGGCGGCGCCGCAGCGTTGGCCGTGATATATGTGCTCGATTTGCTCGTCCAGGGAAAGTCTGGCGCTCTTGCGTAGTTGCTCGAAATATTGGAACGCAAGCTCGTTCAGCTGCTGTTCTTCGGCTTGGTCAGTAATCTGTTGCTGAAAATGGTCCCGCAGTAGTGGGTGCAGACGGAGCCCGTCTCTGTCGTTGTGCAGAAGGAATCTCGATACGAGATCCTGCGTCAGTGATCTCGTGTGTGCGCCGGAAATCGGGGCGAAGGCAAATGGGGCGACCGGGATTCGGAATACGGAAGCCAGGAGGAGAAATCTGCGTTCTATAGCCGAGAGGGTGAGCTTTCCGAGCAAACTGGTGTTGATATATTGCCGAATCTCGGCCCTTCGGTGGAGGGTTGTCGCTACGGCACTAGCCGGGTAACTCTCTAAAAGCGAGGCGGCAATCTCGGTGAGCATGGGGTGCCCGTGAATCTGCGAGACGATCGTCGAAAGCTCGCTACTGGTCGGAGGGTCGTACGAGGACGGGCGTGATACGAGGAGCTCCCGTATCAACTCCACATCATAGGGGGGAGCCAAACCGTCAAGGGGAATGTCGGCAAGCAGATGCTGGCCTGAAAAGTTGAGACGACCTCGCAAATCAGACACCAGAATTACCCTGGGAAGTGGGCGGATGTCGGTGCCACAAATCTGCGACAAGAAGCCAAGGAGGTCGGGATGGTTGCGGCTATCCTCGTTAAGCGGGAGGTGCTGCGCCTGTTCAAAGACAATTACGTCGCAGCCAGTAGAAGCGGCCGCCCGAATGAAACGCTCGAACGTCTCACGATCCATCGTAGGAGGGTCGTCGGTGCGATCACCGAGCTTCGTCAGGAACTGCCCTATCGCTTCGGGAAAAGTAGCATCCGGCACGCATCGTAGGCGTAGCCACTTTGCGGGGTTTCTATACTTTCGTTGAACGTCGGCCAGAAGCGCGCGCTTGCCGACGCCCG
>JBEKYH010000064.1:0-14613 GCA_049511115.1 Tepidisphaeraceae bacterium
TAATCGACAGGTAATGGCCGAAAATGACCGCGCCGACGCTGTCCTCTTCGAGGTTAAACACCTGCCCCATGACGCCGTTCTGGAACTCCAGCAGTTCGCCGGCCATGGCGTTGCGCAAGCCGTAGACGCGGGCAATGCCGTCGCCGACTTCGATGACGGTGCCGACTTCGTTGATCTTCAATTCTTTGGAATAGCCGGCGATCTCATGCTTAAGGATGCTGGTGATCTCCGCGACATTGATGGCCATAGCAAAACTCTCCAAATCGGGTCGATTATTAATTCAAGTTCTAGCCGCCGGGTTGCGAAGCCCGCAGGCGGCGGCGGAGCGATTCAAGCTGCGATTTCACGCTGCCGTCGATAAGCTGATCGCGCACGCGCAGAATCACGCCGCCGATGATGGACGGATCGACGTACTGGTGAACGACGGCCTCGCGCTGGATCGCCTTTCCCACGCGCTGCCGCACATTTTCCAGCGCTTCGGGGCTGAGCCGCTGGGCGACGGTGACATCCACCTCGATCTTTCCCAGGCGCTTATCCAGAGCCTCGTGGTACGCGGCGGCAATCGACTGCAAATGCCCCAGGCGGCCCTTAATGTTCAAAACGTGCAGGAATTTCAAAAGCAGCGGCGAGATGCGCGAGGAGAATACGCGGTCCAAAAGCCGATCCCGCTCATCTGAACTGATAGCCGGATCGGCTAGCAATGCCCCGACGAATGGATCGTCGCGGACAATCTTTCCCAGATCCAGCAATTCCTGGCCGATGGTTTCCGGCTCGGCGGGCGTATCGGTCGCCTCCACCGCCAGCTCCAGCAGCGCCTCGGCGTAGGTGATGGCGATGGGCGAATGCAGATTGTCCTGTTCCATCGGATTCTCCGCTTACTTTTTCGCCATGTTTTCAAACTGGCCGATGGTCTGGCTCACCAGGTCCTGCTGATCCTGAGCATTCAAATTGCGGCCGAGAATCTTCGACGCCACTTCCGTCGCCAGGTCGACCGTCTGCTCATAGACCTGCCGGATGGCGTCGCGCCGGGCGCTGTCGAGTTCCTTGCGCGTCTTTTCCCGCTCGGCTTCGCTTTCGGCCTGCGTCTGGGCCCGGATGTTGGCGGCGATCTTCTCGGCGTCAACCGTCGCTTTGGCCAGAAGCTGCCGCACTTGATCTTCCGCCCCAGCGATCTTCGCGGCGTGCTCTTTCAGCAGCGCCTCGGCCTTGGCGCGGGCGTCCTCGGCCTCCTGGATGTTGGCGCGGATGCGCTCCTCGCGCCCCTTGAGGGATGAGAGAACCGTGTTCCACGCCGCCTTCTTGAGGATGACCAGCAGGATCACAAAGCTGATCAGCACCCAGATGGCCGACGCGATGTCCGTATCGCGCGGCGGAATCGGCACCAGCGGCGCTTCACCGCCGGCGTCCTGCGCCCATGCCGGCACGGTCACGAACGCGACGATTGCCGCGCTTGTGACAATTCCCCATAGCCTAACCGATTTGCTGCGCATGTTGCCTCTTCTTACGTGGCAAGTTATTTGGCAAGGAGGAAGCCAAGGATGATCGCGGTAAATGCCACGCCTTCGATCAGAGCGGCGGCGATGATCATGTTGGGAACGATGCGACCGCTCGCCTCGGGCTGACGGGCGATGCCTTCGACGGCCTGCCCGCCGATGCGCCCAATGCCCCAACCCGCTCCCATCGTGGCCAGCCCCATGCCAATGGCCGCGCCGGCCACCGCTGTCCCGTGGTCAGGGGCGACCTGCGCCAAAATGCTCAACATGTCCACCATCACAGTCTCCTTCCGGGGTCATTGGCCCGGACCTCTAATTGAATCGCCGATCCTGTTTTTTACCTCTCAACCCCGGCGTCGGCGGCCAGGATTGTTCGATTTCACACCTGTCTAGCTCACTTGCGCTAGTGCTCCGGCGCCACTGCGCCGCCAATAAACAGAGCCGTCAAAAACACAAAGATATAGGCCTGCAAAAAGGCCACCAGCACTTCCAAAAGTTGAATCAGCAAATCCAAAGCCATGACCGGAATGCCCACCGAAATCTGCCCCAGAATCGTTGGCATCGCGACGATCAGGCTGATCAGCACGGCCAGCAGGATATGCCCAGAAACCATGTTGCCGAACAGACGCATGCACAGCGCGAACGGCTTGATGAAGGCCCCGATGATCTCCAGAATCAGCAACGCGAACCACATCGGCACGTCAAACAGGGGGCCTTTGTCCGCGAACGGATGCGGAGCGAAATTCCATAGATAAAGCGGGACGGCCATAATCGCCGCTTCTCCCGCCGACATCTTCTTTCCATGAGCGTGGTCGTGGCCGTGAGCGTCACCATGCCCTTCGCCGTGCCCATGCCCGCCATGCGGCTCTTCGCCATGCCCATGATGGCCGTAGGTGCCGTCAATCAGGGAATGGTACATGACGCCGACGCCGTGAAAGTGAATGTAAAAAAAGGCGATGATCGCCAGCATCGCGGTGGTCGTGAACGCGCTGGTGGGCGCGCCGCCGATGTGCTTGAGCGTGCCACCGGAGATCAACTCAATAAAATCCGCAGTGGGAAGACATCCCAGGATGTTGGATAGCAGAATGAAGATGAAAACAGTCCAAAGAAACGGCGTGTATTCGTCGGTCCGTTCTTTCAAGGCCGGCCGGAACACTTCATTCCGCATGAATTCCAGCATCGCCTCAAATGCATTCTTCCAGCCGCTGGGAGCATCCGTGTAAGGCTTGGCAAACAGGCTGGGCAGAACAATCAGCATGATGGCCGCGATGACCACAGTCATCAGGCTCTGGTTGGTGAACCAGGGGATATGATCTCCAAACACCGGGTGCGGGAGCACGTGTTCGAGGGGATCAGCCGCGGCCAGGATGAATTGCATCGAATACCGGTCGAGCGACGACCGCCTCTAATTCCCGTTTCCCTTGGATACAAGCTGCTTGCCAACTGAATTGCGCCCAGTCGTCAGCCCGATCAATCCCCAGACCAGCATCGCCAGCGAAAGCCAATACGCCCCAATCAGCCAGGTCACAAACGGCGCCGCCGGCTCGACCACGCGGGCCACCATGACGGCCGCGGCCAGCATGATGGTCAGCATAAGATGGAGCACCGTGCCGCCCAGGGCCGCCTGCGCCAGCGTGACCGGCTCGGACCTGCGGAACATCCAGGCGGGAATCATGGCAATTTCCGCCGCGACAACCGCCACGGCGGCCGCGGTCATCAGATCACGCCCATGCAGGGGAATTCCAGCCATCCGGCACAACATCGCCGCCGCCGCCAGCGCGGCGGTTACGAACAAGGGAATAATAATCAATGTTTTCATCCGTCAGGGGAGGCCAGCGCCTCCGCATTATTTTTTATTGATCCGAAGGGCGTCTTTGATCAGCAGGTACATCCCTGAAATCAAGCCCAGGACCGCCCCGGTCAGCATTCCAGCCGATCCCCAGCCGAATTTTCGGTCCACCCAGTAGCCGATAAAAAGGCCCAGAAGGACGCCAACGGCCGGGTAAAGACCGAAGTTCAACGCACTTTTATCGCCATCGCCGCCGCCGGCCATACACCGTCTCCTGTCAGATGACACAGCCGTCCGGCAAGGCCGGGTAAAGTAGTGTCGCGGGGGGCGAAGGTCAAGACCGAGTGGCGGAAACCGACCGGCGCGAAGCGGCACGAACCCGCGCGAGGCATGCCAATTCTTTACCGGACGGGCCGATCCACGCCGCCCCAGCGGGGCGGAAGTCTGTAGCCACGAGTGCAGCGCAGCGAAACTCGTGGAATTCGATGAAGCATTACACCGGCCCCGGCCAGGGGCCGAGGAAGTGATCCCCCGGGCAAGGTATTCGGCGTACAAGCCCTCCTTCGCCCGCTCCGGGGCGAGCGACTACTTACCCGCTTCCACGAGTTTCGCTGCGCTCCACTCGTGGCTACAACCCGTTGCCCCATCCGGGGCAACGGACCGCTCCCACGACTTCGCGCGTATGCGGGTTGTTTCAGGTTCCTGGATTTACCTCCGCCCCCGGTACACCGGGGGAGGACAGAGGAGGGGGCTTAGTCCAGAAATCTAACCCAGCCCCAGGGTCGTATTTAATTCAATCCACGGTACAAATTCCCCTCGTGGCAAAGCACATCGCCATCCTCATCCACCGCCACGGATCCTTTGACCGCAATACTTACCTTCTCAGCGAAGTCGCCGAAGTCTGGCGGCAAAGTGGGTTACAAATCACGGTTCTCCCCGGCCCACAACCCAACGTCACCGCCGATCTGGCCATCCTTCATGTCGATCTCACCGTCGCTCCGCAAGATCATCTGGATTTCGTCAACCAATTCCCCCGCGCCATCAATGCCGGAGTGGCCGACATTTCCAAGCGGGCCATCAGCTCCAACCTCGTCCGCCAGGGCGACGGCTACGAGGGCCCGGTCATTCTCAAATCCGATCGCAACTCCGGCGGCTTCCGCGAGGCATGTCTGGCCGCCAAGGGGTTGATGCCGCCATGCACGGTCTTCCCGCCGGCTCGGTACACGATTTTTCGCTCGGTCGCGGCGGTTCCGCCGGTGATCTGGCAGCGGCCTGATCTTGTGGTCGAGCGATTCCTCCCCGAACGTAGCGGCGAATTCTTCTGCCTGCGCACCTGGGTTTTCCTGGGCGACAAGGAGACGCACTCCCTTTCCTTTTCCAAAAAGCCGATCGTCAAGTCGTCCAACGTCGTGCAGCGCCAGCCGCTTGGCGAAGTGCCCGAGGAGTTGCGGCAAATCCGCCAACGCCTCAAGTTCGACTACGGGAAATTCGACTATTGCCTGGTGGACGGACGGCCCGTCCTCTACGACGCCAACCGAACGCCGACGCTAGGCCGATTTACGCCGGAGGAATTCATGCCGCGCATCCGGCTGCTGGCCGAGGGGATTCATTCCTTTTTATGAACGACTATTGGGCAAAAATCGCCTCGCAATGGAACCAGCTCGGCCCGCCGCTGCGGCCCAGCGCAAAAGACACCGACTTTGCCGCCGACATCATCCAGAGCATGAACATCCGCCGCGCCCTGATCTTGGGGGTAACCCCCGAACTCTATCGCCTCCCCTGGCCGGCCGGCGCGATCGTGTCGGCCGTCGATCATTCGCAGACGATGATTGATGCGGTCTGGCCGGGACCGCGGGAACAAGCCTACTGCGCCGATTGGACGCAAATCCCCGACGCCGTTGGCCAAAACGACATCATCCTCTGTGACGGCGGGCTGAGCCTGCTGCCGTTTCCCGACCAGCACCTCGCCCTGATTCCCTCCCTGCGTCGGGTTCTCTCGCCGGGCGGCTTATGCGTCTTTCGCCTCTACGTGCCACCGCCGCAACCCGAATCCACGGAGGCCGTCCTGGACGATCTTTTGGCGGGAAAAATCGGCAATTTGAATCTCCTCAAACTTCGCCTGTGGACCTCTTTCCCCGACTCAGCAACGGCCGGCGTGGAATTGAATCAGGTATGGGAAGCGGTGCACGAAGTCGCGCCCGATCTGATCGCCCTCGCCGATCGGATCGGGTGGCCGAGGGAGCAGTTGCTGGCCATTAACGCGTATCGAGCCTGCCGCGACCGGTATTACTTCCCGTCCGTGGCGCAAGTCCGCGACTGCTTTTGCGGAAAGGCCGGCGGATTCAGGCTCGAATCGGTAAATGTTCCAGATTATGAATTGGGCGAGCGATGTCCGACGATTGTGATGACGTCGCAGGAATAGTCAGTGCGCCTGACTTTCAACTTCCCGACCAAACTCGTCGATTTCCTCGGCTCGAATCATCCTGACCGAGTAAGCTTCGTAAAGCTTCTTCATCATCTGGATCAAATCACCAGAACCAGCGAACAATTGCACTTTAACGACAACGATCAATTGCCTTTTGATGCCTTCGGACGTCGGAGTCCTATGAAGCAGGTCTCCCTCAATCGCCAGCCGCTCTGCGAGCGCTGACGCTCGCCCGGCATCGCTCGCATATACTTCGGGCTTCACATAGTTCAGGATCCCGTTCTGGTAGCTGTAAGGAACCTTCATTGGCCTGTTGACGATTGGGATGGTCACTTTCTGGTCGAATTGAATCTTGCCCTCAAGAGATGGACTGCGGAAAACGCGATCCAACTCCGGAAGTAACGGCGGCAGGTCAGACGCCCAACGTGCGCGGCCTCCTACCAGTTCCCCAAAGAGTTGTTCCAAATCCTTTACGGGGTCAAAGACCTTAAGCGGGCGAGGCGAAGTCAGAACGATTTCGTTGGCGCGTGTCGCTATGAAATGTTCCAGGTCGTCCAAAGTCTTAAAATGCTCCCGGTCGGACTTTAATCGTTCTTCGATGGCCCGCTTCGCCGAATTGATTTGCCGCTTGTCGAAGGGACGGTCGCCGAAAAAGCGGCGGATGCGATCGTTGCCGACCGAAGTCCGGGCCTCAACGAATCCCGCCTCCGGGCAGAATAGCAGGACGCCGACGTTCGCCGCCTCCGCGCGCGAAGCGTCCGGGCAATACTGGATGATGCTGTAATAACCTCGCATCGGTTTCATGGCGGGCCTCCTCGACTATCAGAATTCAAATCATCGGGCAGACAAAGCGCAGTTATTCCATCACTAATTCTATCGACGAGATACGCGGCCCGGCTACAAATCAGTTGGACCAGTGCCGTTCGCGCCGCTAGCGATACCTGCCATTCATCCGGGATGCTCTCCACCATCGGCCGGACCACTTCGGTGGAGGCTAAGCGGAGTGTAGCCACCGCGGCCCGCACCGCAATCTGATCCACGAACGAAACAAACGCGGGGAACAGTCCGTAAATAGCGTCGCTTTTCACTCTATCAATGTTAGCCAGTTGGGCCGTCAGTTCTCGCCCGCAGCTAAAGCAGTGCGTGTGATCCATTCCAATGAGTCGCAGATAACCCGGGCCAACTCCCTCGTACATCACCTCATGGGATAGAAACACGTTGTCGTAATGCGGCAGCCGATTCATGCCCGCAGGCGCAAATCGGTCACAATTCAGTGTCCATGTATCAAAGACCACCAGCCGTGAAATATCCTCGGGATTCTCGAGTTGTTGCAGTTCCTCTCGCGTGCCGCTCCAAACGTGGCCTTGTATCTCCTGAGACACGAACGCCATTCCGGGCGTGGCGAGAGTGCCGTCGGCAAGCGGTATCTCGTCGATATCGTCGACGGGCATCAAAGCAAATCGAAACGTCGGCAATCCGAACCATCGCGCCAATTGGCTGCCGACCCACTCGCAAGCAAGGGTATTGGGACTCAACTTTGGACCCATCGCCTTGATATAGGCGCGCCCCGCGTCCGTCACAATCAACGCGGTCCTGGCGCTCGTCGCGAGGGCCCTCTCGAATCGAAGAAATGTCGTCGGCTGCCAGTTTGGTAACGCGGCGTCATTCATTCAACCGTCCACCTTAACCGCTTATTTGCCTCCATTCACGCCGGCTGGGACTTTTCAACTGTGAGCTTCAATCCCACCGCCTTCACGACCGCCACCAATGTGGATAACCGCGGATTGCCGCGCGCGGACAAGGCGCGATACAGGCTCTCGCGTTCAATGCCTGCCGCCTTGGCGACTTTGGTAAACCCGCCGCGGGCCTCGGCCAGCCGCCGCAGGGCCAGCAAAAGCACCTTGGGTTCCTCTTTTGTTACCCCCTCCCCCCAGATTTTGTTATGAATCCAGCCCCGCTTCCGGTACTTTACGTCTCAGGAGCAGCGAGCCCGGGAGGGCGAGCCATTTCCAGCGGGAGGAGGACCCATGCACGGCGAGAACTTGCGCACCCGGTTCCGGCGAACTCGGCGCGTCTCCATTCTTTCTCTGGCCATCTTCGGCCTACTCAAATCCTCACCTTCGTTGGCCGATACCGTCTGGCAAACCACGACTGGGGACTGGTTCACCCTCTCCAACTGGTCCGTCGAGGTTCCCACCGACAACGACAACGCCGACATCGACAACGGCGGCACCGCCCAAATCGGCAGCGGCAATGCAATCGCCGGGACGCTCTTCATGGGCGACACCAAATCCGAAAGCGGCGCCGTCAACCTCACCGGCGGCACATTCTCGGCGGCTAATTCCCAGTACATCGGCAATCTCGGCACCGGCACCTTTCTCCAGCTCGCCAACACCACCAACAGCGCCAGCAATGACATCCGCGTTGGCTACGGCAAAGGCAGCGATGGCCAGTACGACCAGGACGGCGGCGACGTCTTCGCCCCCACCCTCTACGTCGGCTACACCTCCGGCGCGACCGGGACTTACTATCTCTACGCCGGAATGCTTTCCATCGGCAGCGCCCAGATCATCGGCAATTCCGGCGCCGGCACGTTCTTCCAATACGGCGGCGACGACGACAATAACCTCGAGGTCATCCTCGGCGACGGCAAGGGAAGCGTCGGCGCGTATGACCTTAACGGCGGCACCATGGAGACGCCCGCCCTCACCGTCGGCTCCGCTACCGGAGGAACCGGCTCGTTTACTCTTTCGCCCACCGCGACGCTCACGGTCGGCGGAGACATCGTCGTCGGAGAAAACGGCACGGGAACTTTCACCCAGACCGGCGGAGCCTCTACCCTCACCGGCACCTTAAGAGTCGGCCGCGCCAGCGGCGGGCTGGGCAGTTACGCCCAGAGCGCGGGGACACTCCAGATGCCCAACCTCTTTGTCGGCGACGAAGCCTTATCCACCGGCACGTTCACCCTCTCCAGCACCGGCCAGATCACCGTCTCGATGAACGAAAACGTCGGCAATAACGGCAATGGCACGTTCAATCAAACCGGCGGCACCAACACGGTCCAGACTCGCCTCTACGTCGCCCTCAATGCCGCCGGGATTGGAAGTTACACCCTCTCCGGCGGCGCGCTCATCGATCAATCCAGCGAATACTCCGGCAACTCCGGCACCGGTTCCTTCGTCCAGAGCGGCGGCACCAACACCGGCATGGGCAATCTCTACACCGCCGCCGGCGTCGGTTCGGTGGGAAATTACACCCTCTCCGCCGGAACGCTCACGATTTCCGACAACGAATACGTCGGTTTCGCCGGCATCGGCAGCATCACGCAGACCGGCGGGACCAACACCGTCGTCTCCGCCACCGGCAGCGTCAATGTCGGCGACGAAGCCGGATCAACCGGCAGTTTCACCCTCTCCGGCGGGACGCTCTCGGCCGCGACCGAATACGTCGGCTTTTCCGGCAACGGCGCGTTCACCCAATCCGGCGGCGTGAACAACGCCGGCGCGCTGGTGATCGCCAACGCCGCCCCCGGCAGTTACACCCAGACCGGCGGAACCCTCGCCGTCGCCGGCCAGATCACCATGGTCACCCCCGGCGGCACGCTCACCCTCAGCGGCGGAACCGCGACGGCCACCACCGTCAGCAACGTCGGCGCCGTCCTCATCACCGGCCCCTTCGGCTCAAACTCCTACGGCAACCTGACCGTCAACGGAAACTACACCCAGACCTCCGGTAAAACGCAGGTCGACGGATTGCTCACCCTCACCGGCAACGGCGTGCTCAGCCTCAATCACTCCCTCCTCACCGGCGACGGAATCATCAGCGGCGACGTCGATAACATCACCGGCACCCTCAACCCCGGCGAACCCCCGGAGAACAACATCGGCGAACTCGGCATCGAAGGCCTCTATACCCAAGGCCCCGCCGCCACCCTCGATATCCAAATCTCCGGCTACCTCACCGGCTTCCAATACGATCTCCTCTCCGTCGGCGGCAGCGCCAGCCTCAACGGCACGCTGGATGTCTCCTTCCTCGACGGCTTCACCCCCGCGATCGGCTCGACCTTCACCGTCCTCACAGTGAGCAACGGCATGACCGGCGAATTCGCCAATGTGGAATCCCCCTACCCATTGGCGGTGAACTACAACCTGGGAAATGTAACCGTGACGGTCGTGCCGGAACCGGCCAGCCTTGCGCTGCTGGCGGGTGGGGCGATGCTGCTGGCGCGGCGGAGAAGAGGAATGAACGCTGAGAAACCATGAAGCCGAGGCGCTGAGGTAGGAAAGACGAGGAATTAAACCAGAGCCATTGTAGCTGGAGATGGAGAGAGGACACTCACTTCATTGGAACAGGTAAGCCAATTCGTTAATCACCGCCTCGGCTTGCATCCTTGCATTGAAAAGCGGATGTTCCTTTAGTCTGATTATGCCCATCGCGGACGACGACGAAAAATAGAGGGCGGCTATTTCTCGGGCTCGCTGAATTGGCTTCGATGCCGCGTGCTTCGCAATACCCCGTCTCACGGCAATCTGTTCCTCCTCCGTCAACATCGCGATGAGGCGATAAACATCGAGCGCATGGTGTCGGCCAAGATCAGCCTGGTCATCGTTAACGCGGTCTGCAAACGCATGGAGCTTCATTCGGAGAAACGTGAAGGCCTGCGGCACAAAGACTGTCAATTGGCCCGCGATGCCGTCCGATCCCGCCCCATCAATTGGGAGGGGTAGTAGAGACGACTCAATGTCGAGAGCCTCTTTCGTCAGATACGCGTGCAATTCGAGGCTTCCGCGTGGTCGCACGCGAGGCGCCGACAGCTTGAGCTTCGTGCGCCCGGCCTCGTCCGGCAGTGGTCCGGTGAGCATATCGATCTTTACCCGCCATCCATTTGGCCACTGCTTCACGAGATGCAGGAATTTCGCCCGCTCTACGGGAACAAACCCCAGACGATCCAAGGCTGCGCGCAGGATACGCATGCTGTCCAAATTGACTAGAAACTCAGTGGGGATGAAAACATCAAGGTCTTCAGTTGCTCTGGGGTACGGCCACAATTCGCCGGGCACAAGAGTGCGTATGGCACTTTGGCGCTGTAGGTGCAGTTGCTTGAGATAGAGCCCGAACCCGCCGCCGAGGATCAGCCGGAAATCCGGCTGAGTGACCGATCGCGCCAAGTCAATGAGGGTGGTAACCAGCGGATCGGCGTTCATGCGGATTCTCGATACTCGCGGATGCGGCGCAGGATGTAGTCGCGCACCTGATCCGCCGTTTCTTTCTGCCGCTTGTCGCCCGACGCAAGTTCGAGGTACGCCTGCACTGGTGAAGCATACCTGATGCCGTCCTGCCCAGTCGATTCGAAGTACGGCGGATTGTCCTCGGTGTAAAGCAAATCGATGTTAGGAAAGCGATCCGTCTCCTCAAAGCGCGCGCCCAGTGATGACAGCACGTGTTGCGGTGACACGCTACAATAGGCTGCGACAACAGGTTCACGCGCGGCGACCGAATAGCGGGGCGCCGAAGCGGCCCCGGTGAGCACGAAACGCGCGCCGATCCGACGTGCCGCCTCCGCCAGGGTCTTGGGCAATTCACCTTCAGCTATGTCGACCTTGCCAACGGACCGTTCACTGATCTTCGGCGGACAGTAGTTCGTGCCCAGTTGTTCGAGCAGCTTGTCGGCCTGCAACAGTCTTATTTGCCCCTCCGACCGATCGACGATCAGATCGGCTTCCAGTGTCTTGACCACCTTCGAGACCGTCGAAAACGAGATCCTGCCGCTACGCGCCTTGATAAACTCGACGATCTCCCCGACAGCGTCGTATCGCGGTCTGGCAAGAAAGGCTCGTCCGACCAGCGAGCTGTCGCCTCGGTAGACATTGCGGATCGGCTCGGACCGGGGGAACCGATTTGGCTGCCCCGTTCGCAAAACCAAAACTTCGCCTGATACCGTCACGATGCCATTGCCGCATAGGTCAAGACCGCTGACGCCTCGCGCTTCCAGTCGCGCAAGGTTTTCCGGCGAAAGATAAGGCAGCACGATCATCGGGTGGAGTCGGGCCTTTTGAGCAGCCGCCTGGGCGGCGCCCACGGCGTTCTCGAACGCCAATGCCGCCGCGTAAGCTTTGATCTCCCCGAGGAACTTCCAGCGCCGCCGCCTCCACGCCACCTCGACGAGCGCGTCGGGCTGGTAAGCCTCACCCGCCAGCATGCGCAGCCGCGGTTGCCGCTCGACAAGCCGGACCGTAAGCGGCGGCAATTGAATTCGCTGCTGTTCCATTGCCTTGACGATGGCTTCTTCGGAGATCATTTTCCTATTTTATCGCACTTTCTTGATTAAGAAAATAGCTTAATTTGAGAAAACAGGCAAATGGATTCCAGATCCCCCCCACGGTCGTCGCATTTACGAAGCCTCAACAGCCAATCAACGGTCTCGTCGGCATGGTCATCGGGAATTGACGCGCCGCCACTTTTTGCAGGAGCTGTTTCGCCGCCGCCACGGTTATGCACTCCACGTGGCCGTCGCCGTTGCTTTGGTGAGTTTCTTGCCAAGATAAATGTAAGACAAATGACCGCCGCTGGTCAGATCAGCGACGACCGCCTGCGTTGTCGGCCCTTGTGCTCGCGTGTCGTCGCTAGAGGGGCAAATGAACGCGTCGGGCGTGATGTCCTCGGTTTCGCGAAGAATCCCCAAAGTTTCAGGGTATCGGCCGTCGTTATCGTTGGCGTAGAGTTGGATCGCAATGTCGATCCGATGCAGGTTGGACTGGCAGTCCATTATCGGAGAATCACCACGATCTTTAACCAACAGCGGCAATGACACATAGGCCGCGAGAGCCATAATCGGCAAGCCGATGCCCAACGAAATAGCCGCTATCCGTAGACGCCGCCGCTTCCTCCCGCCGCCCAGGCCAGACTCATTCGCCTCGTCCACCGCGCACCTCCCGCGCCGTTACCTCCTCTTCTTCTTATTCCGATCCTTCTTCTCCATATACCCGCTCTTCTTCGTCCGCAGCATCGGCCCCCCTGGCATCCCCAAATTGTTCAAATTCCCGCTCATCAGCGATTTCATCAGTTGCATCTTCCCACCCAGCCCCATGCCGCCGACGGCTTTCATCATGTTCTTCGCCATGTCGTACTGCTTGAGGAACTGGCTGACTTCATTCAGTTCCAGGCCTGACCCGCGGCTCACTCGCCGCCGCCGGCCGCCGTCGAGGAGGTCGGGGTTTTTGCGCTCCTCGCGGGTCATGGAATCGTACATGGCCCGCATGTGTTTCATCTGGCCTTCGACATCGCCGTCGTTCATGCCCATCTGCTGGGAAAGCTGGCTCATGCCGGGGATCATGCCCATGACTTTGCCGATCGGGCCGAGCTTGCGGACCTGCTCCATCTGGGCGATGAAATCGTCGAGTGTGAATTGCCCCTTGGCCATCTTGGCCTGAAGTTTCGCGGCCTCCTCGATGTCGAATTTCTTCTGCATCTCAGTGACCAGGCCGACAATGTCGCCCATCCCCAAGATGCGTTCGGCCATCCCTTCGGGCCGGAATTCTTCCAATGCGTCGAGCTTTTCGCCCGAGCCGAGGAATTTGATCGGCTTGCCGGTGATCATCTTGGCGCTGAGCAGCGCCCCGCCGCGCGTGTCGCTGTCGAGCTTGGTGAGGATAAGACCGTCGAGTTCAAGCTGCTCGTTGAACGCCTTGGCGCTGTTGACGGCGTCCTGGCCGCTCATGGAATCGAGAACCAGATAAATCTGATGCGGCCCAAGCTGGGCATTGATATCGCGCAGCTCGCCCATCAATTCGTTGTCGATGTGCAGCCGCCCCGCGGTATCGAGAATCACCACATCGCAGCCGGTGGCCTTGGCCTGCTGCACCGCCGCCCGGCAGACCGCGACGGCCGATCCCTTGGCGACGGTGCCGTGCGACGCGACGCGCGAATCATCCCGATAAACCGGCACCCCCGTCTGCTCGCCGAGCGTCGCCAACTGATCCACCGCGGCCGGCCTCTGCAAGTCAGCCGCCGCCAGCAGGGGATGGCGGCCCTGCGCGACAAGATACTTCGCCAATTTTCCGCACGTCGTGGTCTTGCCCGAGCCTTGCAGGCCGCACATCATGATGATGGTCGGCCCGGGCTGGACGTAATAAATCCGCGTATCGACCGGGCCCAGCAGGTTGATCAGCTCGTCATAGCAAATCTTCGCCATCAACTGGCCCGGCTCCAGGCTCTTGATGACTTCCTGTCCCTGTGCCTTGGCCAGTGCGTGATCGCAGAACTGCTTGACGACGCTGAAATGCACGTCAGCCTCAAGCAGCGCCTCGCGCACGCCGGCCATCGCCTCGCGTACATTTTCCTCGCTGATTCGCCCCCGCCCGGAAAGGTTGCGGAAGACGGTTGTGAAACGATTGGTTAGTGCGTCAAACATCACCCGATATTATGGCGGGCGAGGGGGGTTGTGGCAAAGTGTGCTGGGAATAAGGCCAGTTACTTTCGGTCACCCGACCGATTTCATCATGTTCTTGGCCATGTCGTACTGCCTGAGGAACTGGCTGACTTCATTCATTTCCAGGCCTGATCCGCGGCTCACGCGCCGCCGATGCCAGGCGTCGAGGAGGTCGGGGTTTTTGCGCTCCTCGCGGGTCATGGAATCGTACATGGCCCGCATGTGTTTCATCTGGGTTTCGAGATCGCCGTGTTTCCTGCCCATCTGCCGGGAAAGCCGGCTCATGCCGGGGATCATGCCCATGACTTCGCCGATGGGTCCGAGCCTACGGACCTGCTCCATCTGGGCGATGAAATCGTCGAGGGTGAATTGCATCTTCACAATATTAGGGCGAGTGAGGGGGTTGTGGCAAAGTGTGTTGGGCTTAACGCCAGTCACTTTCAGTCATTTCCCATCACCTGTCACAAGCTCCACCTGC
>JBEKYH010000065.1:0-22362 GCA_049511115.1 Tepidisphaeraceae bacterium
GATGTCACCCTGCCAGTTTTCAAAGGGATTCTGGCCCTGGGCGCCGATGGCGTAGGGAGTGGTGAGATCGCGCGTGGGCAGCGGCGAACCGAGATCGTACATGGTCGCGCCGTTGAGGCCGACCGAGGCATCTTCGGAACCGGAAAGACCGGACAAAATAAACGCCTGGTTGCTGGGAACCGCGCCGACTCCCACCTGGCCCTGGTCGGCGCCGCCGATGGCATCGGTGAAGCGAGCATCGCGCGTCGTCTCAGCGGCATTCGTGTCCGTGCCGAAGAATACCGAGGTGATCTCATTGCTGGTGGACCAGTCGGAGAAAATCTCGCGGAAGTTTTCATCCCCGAGCGAGCCGGTGTCGCTGACCACCGCGAAGATGGTGAACTGCTGGCTGGTCAGGACCTGGTTAGCCAGATCGAGGAACTGTGTGCCGGTGAACTGAAGCGCCGGCTGATTGCCGATGGCGTTGTTGACCAGGATCGGATCGGCGCCGCTGCCGGGCGTGGCGTTGTTGCCGTTGCCGGATTGGTCGTCCCAGGCGGTGACGTTATTTCCGGTTGTAGTCGTCACGCCCTGATTGGCTTCGAGCCACAGGGCCAGGTCTGAAGTTGGGATCGTCGATGAGCCGGCGGGCACGCCCGTGGTTGCGCCGCCGGTGATCGTCAGCGAGCCGCTGATGGTCAGGTTCGCCTCGCATTGCAGGCTGTCGATGTTCACGTTGGTGCTGATGGTGACGGCGATGTTGGGTACATCAATCACCGCGTCATCGCCGGGACCGGGGACGGTATCCGTTGACCAATTGGCGGGATTGCTCCAGTCGCCGCCGGTGGCGCTGATCCAGTTGATAGTCTTGGTGAGCGAAACCGCCGGGGAGGCGGCGACGTTGTTATTGCCGTTGGATTCGACGACGGTGTTGGTGGCGTCGGTCTTCACGAGAATGTAGTAGACGCCGTCGGAGAGCGTGGTGTTGATCGCGGGGAGATTGACCGTGTCCACCAGGTTTTCGGTGGCTCCCGCGGCAAGACCGGCCGGCGGCGTGGCGAGCGAGCCGAGCAGAACGGCGCCCGAGCCAAGCGTGGGCGTCGGGGAGAGGAAGATGTCGTCGGTCCAGGGACCGGCCGCGGCGGCGCTGCCGATATTGGTGTCGGTCCAGGTGACGGTCACGGACCCGCCGAAAGCGGCGCTGCTCGTGCCGATGCTCACGTCCTGCGGCTCAAGGTCAGGCAGCGCCAGCGTCGAGGCGGAATATTCGTATGCGCCCATGTCGACTTCACCGTCGGCGGAGCGCGGATTGCCGTCCAGGTCGGTCGTGATTCCCGAGACAGCAGCGTAATTGCCGGCGTTGATGGCGGGCGAGCCCGCCTGCAGGTGGAGATCGCCATAATCCTGCGTGGCGGGATTCGGATTGCGCACAAAGAGCGGATCGGCGTTGATATTGCCGGTTCCGGAATAGCTCCCCTGCACGTCGCTGTAGGTGACGTTGGCCGTGCCGGGGCTGGTGGATGTGCCGATGCCGATTTCGTCGGGACCGTCGCCGTAGAGAATGCTGTTCACGATAATGGGATCGGAGGAATATTCGTCGTAAACGGCGCCGCCGGTGTCGGAGGCGGTGTTGCCGCTGAAGGTATTGTTGGTGAGCGTGGGCGAGGAGAATTCCGTGTTATAGATCGCGCCGCCCTCTTGGGCAGAATTGGAGCTGAAGAGGCAGTTGACCAGCGACGGCGAGGAATCGTAATTGTAGATCGCGCCGCCGTCGCCGTCCGTATCCGTATTTCCCAGGAATGAGCAATTGGTGAGATTGAGCGAAGAATAGAAGTTATAGAGCGCCCCGCCGGCGTCCGCGACGGCAACGGTGTTGACGGCGTTGGTCGTAAACGTGCAATTAGTGATGGACGACGTGCAGCCGTCGCTGTAAATCGCGCCTCCATCATAATTGGCGCTGTTGCTGGTGAAAGTGCATCCCGAAATCGTCGCAGAGGCAAAGTTTTCGTAAATGGCCCCGCCAACGTCATCGGATGAATTGCCGATGAACTGCGTGTCGGTGATGGTGGGTGATCCGCTGTCAATATAAATGGCGCCGCCTTCGTCAGCGGCATTCTGGTTGAACGTGCAGTCGCTGATCGTGGCCGAGGAATTGTCCAGGTAAAGCGCGCCGCCGGCGTTGGTGTTGGGCGCTCCGTTAACGGTGAAGGTGCAATCGTTGATCGTCGGCGAGGCATTTTCCACCTGCATCGCCTGGCCGTCGGGGTCTCCCGTGATCGTAAAGCCATCAATCACCGCGGAAGAATCCACGTTCGAGGCGGTCACGATTTGATAGGAGTTGGCGTAAACACCCTGGCTGGCGATGTCGCCGGAGAGCGTGGTCGTGTAGGCCGAGACATTGCGCGTGTCGGCGTCCCCGCCGGCGAGGACGGCGGTCTGGCCGCCATATCCGCCCAGCAGGGTGACATCCTCGAGTAACTGGAACGAGGCGTTGGGATCGTCGGTTGCGGTGGGAACGTAGGTTCCCTGGGCGACGAGAATCGTGTCGCCGTCGAGAGCGACATTCAGGGCGCTTTGCAGATTGTTAAATGCTGTCGCCCAGGAGAGTCCGTCCGGCATCGTCGCGGGCGTGCTGGCGTCCACGTACAGCGTCTGCGGGGTGTGGGCGATGAAAAGGGACTGAGTCGTCGCCTGGACATTGTTCTGGACGCTGAATTCCTGAATCGTGCCGTTGGAATCGGTGTCGACGACAATGTAATAGGAGCCGTTGTCCAGGGCTTTGGTGGCCTGGGGGAGAGTGAGCGACAGGTTGTTAAAGCTGAAGCTGGCGCCGGCCGCGAGCGCGCCGGTAACCTGCTGCGTGGCCAGGAGAACCGAAGTCTGATTCACCTGATTGGTGGTGGACAGGTAAATGCTGTCGGTCCAGCCGGCGTCGGAGGTCGGCACCGTGCCGGTGTTGGTGTCCTGCCAACTTACCGTGACGGTGTCGCCGAAATAGGTTGAGTAGGTGGACGCGGCGACGTTCTGTGGCTGAAGGTCAGGGAGTTTCAGCGGTACGAAATTCGCCGCGGGCTGATATTCGAATGCCCCCATATCGACGTTGGCGACGCCGCCGCTGTCGTTGATGCCCGGCACGTCCACGATGCGGGGGTTGCCCGCGAGGTCCGTGGTGACGGAAGAGAAATCGTTAAACAAAGCATTGCTTCCCGCGTCGATGGCAGGCGAGGAGACGGTCAGGGAGTAATCCGCGACAAATGCGTTATTGAATCTCGGATCGAGACTGATGTTGCCGTCGCCTTCGTAGCTGCCTTGCACATCGGAGTAGCTCACATTCGCCACGCCGGGGCCGGAAATTTCGCCGCCGTTGTCGTTCCAGAGAATGGTGTTGCCGATGGTGGGAGTTGAAGTGGTGTCGTCGTAAATAGCGCCGCCGACGGTCGCGGGCGCTCCGCTGCTCGCCGCCGCTCCGTTGACCGAGAACGTGCAGTTGATGATCGATGGCGAGGAATAATTGATGTCGTAGATGGCCCCGCCGTCCACGGCGCCGTTGTAGCCGTTGCCGGTGAACTGGCAGTTTATCAGCGTGGGTGAGGAACCGCGATCGAACATGCCGCCGCCAACCGTGGCCCTGTTGTTGTAAATGTAACAATTGGTCAACGAGGGCGACGCGTCGGTGTTATAAATCGCGCCGCCATTTTCCGCGACGTTATCGCTGAACGTGCAGCCGAAGAAACTGGAATCGGAGTTGAAGGTGCCATAGACCGCGCCGCCGGCCCCGTCGTCATCCAAAGGCGCGGCCGAATCGGAACTGAAGGTGGAATCGTTAACGGATATCGACGATTCCGCGCTGTAGATCGCCCCGCCGTAATAGGCGCTGTCATCGGTGAACGTGCAGTTGTTGACCGAGGAGGAAGAGGAGTCATTAAAATAGATGGCGCCGCCGGAGTAACTCGAATCGCCTGCAAACGTGCAATTGTCGATGGAAAGTTGCGAATAGGAGACGTTGAGCGCGCCGCCCCGGCCCGGCCCTGCCGCGCCGGTGATGGTGAAGCCTTCGATCACCGTATTGGAATCGGAGTCGACCGCCGTGACGACGGAATAGCTGTGCCCGTCGCCGGCAATGTCACCGGAGAGCGTGGTGACGTAGGCCGAATAGTTATACGTGCCGGGGGTCACCTTGTCGGCAGCCGCCTCGGCGCCGGCGAATCCGCCTTGCAATGTAACGCCGTTCTTGAGAGTGAAGGTCGCGTTCTCGTCATCGCCGGCGGTGGGCAGATAGTCGCCCTGGGCGACTTCGATGGTGTCGCCGTATTCCGCCTCGGCCAGCGCGGTTTGCAGGTCGGGAAACGCCGTCGCCCAGGAGGCGCCATCAGGAGCAGTGGCGGGCGAATTCTGGTCGACGAAGATTGTCTTGGGAACGATATTGATCGTCACCGCGCCGCTGGAGGCGAAGTTGTTGGTCAGGTTCGATTCGCCGACGGTGTTGCCGACGTCGGTCTGCACGACGATGTAATACGTGCCGCCTTGCAAAGCGCCCGAGGCTGCGGGGATGGTCACATTCAGTGATTCATTGACTCCCGCGCCCGAGGAGAGCGATTCGCCGTCCACAGGGGCGAAGGTGAGGGGGATGGAGGTGGCGTTTAGCGTCGGCGCAGTGGAAAGATAGACCGCATCCACCCAATTCGCCCCGGCGGCCGCGGCGCCGATGTTTTGATCGGTATAGGTCAAGCCAATCGTGGATTCGAAGCTGGTTGTCAAAGTCGAGGGGACGACGTTTTCGGCGATCAAGTCGGCCTGGGGCGGCACCGGATTGGCCGCGTTGAATGGAGTGGCCCCCATGTCGGTTCCGCCGGAACCTGCGCCGATTGCGGGCGAGCCTGCGGTTAACTCATACTCGCCGGCGGCAGGATCGGCGAATTTGGGGTCGGCGTTGATGTTTCCGGCGCCGGCATATCCGCCCTGCACGTCGGAATAAGTCACGCCGATGGTGCTGACGTTGTAAGTAGAAGAGGTGATCTCGGGATTTCCGTCGCCGTAAACGATGCTATTGGTGATGGTCTGGCGGCTGTAATTGTCGTAGATCGCGCCGCCGGTGTTGGAGGGATCCGCACCGGGCGAGGCGTCTCCCTCGGCGACGACCCCGCCGGAGGAGTAACCGGTGGCACTGTTGCCGCTGAATGTGTCGTTGGTGAGGGTGGACTGGAATTCCTCGCTGTACATGCCCGCGCCGAATTCGGCGGAGTTATTCACAAAGAGGCAGTTGCTGAAAGTCGAGCCGGAGGCCGACGCGGCACCGTCGAAAAATTCGGGGCTGAAGTCGGCGTAAACGCCGCCGCCAAAGGACTGCACCGAATTGCCGGTAAATGTGTCGTAGGAGGCGGTGATGACGCCGTCGTATGCGTAAAGGCCGCCACCGTAATTGGCGGTGTTGCCGGAAAATGTGCAATCGCTGATGTCGCAGTTGGAGCTTGAGGAATAGATGCCGCCGCCATAACCGGCGGTGTTGTTGTCGAAAACGCAATTGGAAATATCGACGGCACTGCCAAAGTACGTGTAAATGCCGCCGCCGACGTACGTTGCGGAATTATCGGTAAACGTGCAGTTAGTGATGGTTGGATTGGATTGATATTCGGAGTAGATAGCGCCGCCGTACTGACCGGAGTTGTTTTCAAAGGTGCAATTGCTGATGGTCGGCGAGCCGTCGTAAATGTACATGCCGCCGCCGTCGCCATTGTCGGCAGCGCCGCCGGTCACGTCGAATCCATCGACGACGGCCGAGGAATCGACGTTGTCCGCGGTCAGAACATTTTCGCTGTGAACATATCCGCCCTGCGGCGCTACGAGGTCGCCGGAAAGGACCGTGGGATAGAGCGAGACGTCGCGGGTATTGGGATTGACGCCATCGGCCTGACCAATCAGGCCGGCGAAACCGCCCATGAGAGAGACGTCATCCTGCAGGGTAAACGTGGCGCTGGTATCGGTTCCGGGAGTCGGATGGTACGTTCCCTGGGCGACTTCAATGGCGTAGGTGTTGTCGGCCGTTGGATTCTGCGAGGCGGCGTAAGAGAGAGCTGATTGCAGGTCGGGATAGGCGCTTTGCCATGATGTTCCTGTCGGTGTCGCGGCGGTTGAGGAAGCGTCAACGTAGAGCGTGGTCTGGCTCAGGAGCAGGCGGGATTCAAGCAACTCCCAGGTTTCGCCGCTCTGGTAGCGCACCACGGCGTTGCAAGCCGCTTTGAGTTTCGAGATAGAGGCTTTACGCCGCGACGCGCGCGGACGCCGAGAGATTCGACCGATCATCGGTGCTCCCCTGCTATAAGAGCGCAGTTTTTTACAGACGCTCGCTTACAAAAACCCGCCAATAAAAAAGACCCACTTCGATTGGCACATGCGCCGGGAGGGCCGAAGAGCCCCTCCGGGGGACAAACGGACCGGGAAAAATTCCCAATATGGATAGGACTTTATCCTATGGTGTCTGATAACTGCAAGATTTTTTTTGCTAAGACCTGAATTTAGCGGGGGAAACAGCAGGATAATGATTGACTTTTGACGAGGAGAGGGGCGGAGTTGCGGTAAATTGCCTATTTTCCGGTTGCCAAGGGGAATTCAGTTCATGTATTCATTCGCGAGTTGAGCAGGCTGAAAAAGCGATCCATTCCCTGCCCGGTCTTGGCCGAAAGTTCAAGGATTTCCATACCCGGGCGAACGGCTTGGATATTGCGCCGGGCAGCGGCGCTGTCAAACCCCACCGCCTCGGCGATATCCATTTTGGTGATGACCGCGACGTCGGCGGTGTTAAAGATCGTCGGGTATTTCAGCGGTTTGTCTTCCCCCTCGGTGACCGACATGAGCACCAGCCGCATGGCTTCGCCCAGATCATAACTCGATGGGCAGACAAGGTTTCCGACGTTTTCGATGAATAGCAGTTCGAGCGGATGGGGCATCCAGCCATCCAATGCATTTTTCACCATTTCCGCTTCCAGGTGGCAGACCGTACCGGTGATGATCTGCTTCACCGGGGCCTGGCTCTGGGCGAGGCGGCGGGCGTCGTTGTCGGTGGCCAGGTCCCCCACCAGGGCCGCGACGGCGTGGTGTTTGCGCGTTTCGGTCAGGACAGCCTGTAAAAAAGTTGTCTTGCCTGAGCCGGGACTGGAGACGAGGCTGACCACGAAGATGTGCTTATCCTGAAAGTCCTGACGCATGGCGCGGGCCACGGTGTCGTTTTGCTTGAGGACCTTCTGGCGTACTTCCACGAGTCGGGTTTGGGGGCGCGCCGGCTGGGGCTCAGTCTCCGTATTCATTGGCTCACGTCCGTTTCATCGGCAATTTCCATTGCCGCCAGGTCCAACTCGCGCCCGGAAACCAAGTCGACTTCCCCCCTACCGCAAGCCGGGCAGATCAACTGCCACGGGGGCGGGACGGGGTGGTCGGCGTTGCATGTGCGGCAGTGGATCATAACCGGCACATCCTCAATCACCAGTTGGCAAGCGGCGAAGTCGGTTCCCTCGCGGGCCATTTCGTAAGCGGACTGGAGCGCTTCACGGATCACGCCGGCCAAGGGGCCAAGGCGCAGGCGCAGGGAGATGACGCGCGGATTGTCACGGCGCTGGCGCTCTTCGCCGGCGACGTCGAGGAGGCTGAGGGCGATGGAGAGTTCGTGCATAATGCAAAACCCGTGGACGGTCCAACCGCAGTGACGAATTGTAGCTTAAACGAGGTATTAGGCGAGGACGTTGGGGCGTCGTGATCGCCCGCCATTTAGGGTCAAGTCGTAGTGACAAGTGCCTCAAATCCCCGGCCCGTAGTCACCGATTCCAAAATAGACTCAATCATTTCAATCGCCCGCGGCACAGCCGCTGCAACCGCTTGGCTTAGACCGCTTTGCATTTCCGCCGACTCTTCCAGCGGAGTCGGCTCGCAGCCGACCAGCAGAAGGCGGCGCACTTTGCGGCTGACCGCGCGGGACGGCATCGACGAGGATTGCCAGGTCATAGTCGTCCAGCAATGCGTAGGTCAGATCGAGGCCGCGAATGCCGAAATCCTTGACGCAGACGCCGTTGGGTAGCGGACGATTCAAGAGGCGCTGGGCGACTTCCACGCCGAAGGCGTCGTCGCCGAGAAAGATGTTGCCTATTCCGGCGATGAGGACGCGCGGCGGGGTCATGGGGTTTTTCCGTTGCCTTGGAGAATTTCGATTTCATCGACGCCGAAGAAAAAGCGATGGCCGGGCAGGCCGCTTGCGCCGAGATCGCGGCCGGGGTCGTCGTCCAGCGTGACGGCGAGGTGAATTCGGTTCTCGAAGTCCTGTTCGATAGAGACGATCGTGGCAGGCATTCCGTCCAGGGCGATGTCCATGATATCGCCGCGGCCAAGGGGACGCAGGCGCACGCGCTGGCCGGCACGAAGTTCGTTGTCGCCGATCTTAACGCGATCTAATTTCGGCAGAGCTGCAATGTCACCGAATGGATCGGAGGTGTTCATGCCGCGCCTCGCTCGGGTTGGGGAGCTGGGCTTTCGCGTTTGAGGCCGCGCGATCGGCCGTGCATTCCTATGAGTTGTTGACGGGCCAGGCCGTGCGTCCGGGCGAGGAGTTCGCGCACGCGGCTGTCGGTGCCGGCGGCGGCGCGCTTTTCTTCGTCGGTCAGCGTGAGGATGCGGAGGGTGAGAATCTCGTCGATTTCCGTTGAATCGAACAAATCGCCGGGACTCTCGGGAGCGAGGCGCGGGTAATCCTGCAGGATGATCGGCGAGGAGAGGAGCGTTTGTGCTTTAGA
This sequence comes from Tepidisphaeraceae bacterium, assembly GCA_049511115.1. GTDB lineage: Bacteria > Planctomycetota > Phycisphaerae > Tepidisphaerales > Tepidisphaeraceae > JBEKYH01. The sequence goes on from JBEKYH010000065.1 coordinate 8,754, forward strand.
TGGCTCGCCGGCCAGCACCGGCCAGGCGCCGATGTTGAAACATTCCGTCGCGTGCGCCTTTTGCGCCGCCGGTGGATCGGTGAGGGAAATAAAATCTCCCGGATCGGCCGAGAGAATAGTGTGGGTGGAAACAAACGTGCGCATCAGCGCCGCATCGCGCGGCTGAGCGCCCGCGTCAGGGAGCGGCGTGCAGTTGGAAATCCGCACTGTCAGCCGCCACAGATCGCCGGCGAAGGCGACGGCGGCAAGCTCGATAGTGCCCTCGACGGCATCCTGGCGGCGGATGAGAAGGCCGACGATTGGCGCTGCGTCTTCGGATTCAGGTTTCTCGCGCACCGGCTCGAGCGAGCGCCAGGCCGGAAAAGTGAAACGCTTTTCCGCCGGGTCGGAGAGCAAATCTCCAAGGACGACGCGGCCCAAGTCGATCTCCCGCTCGACGGCTTCCTGCCAGGGCTGAAGAATCTGCCCGCCGACTTCCAGGCGATCGACCAACTTGTATTCGGGCTCGGTCCCGCGGGGCAATTCAGTGAGAGGCGCGGTCAACCGCCCTACCGTGCGATCCACCAGATGCAGGAATCGCACCACGACGCGCACCGCCGCGCCATCGCCGGTGAGGAGGCATTGCGTCTGCATCAGGCGCGGATCGGTCCCTTCCTGGGCGGCCGACCAGCTTGGCGGGTAGATGCCGCCGAACGTCCAGCGCTGCTGGTTCTTCACCGAGGGACGATAGGGATAGAGAATGTATCCCTCGTAAAGCAGGGCGCGGGCGAGATCGTCAACACAGGTTTGGTTCATGGCTACCTCCCCGTTACATCAGCCGCCGCCGTGGCGGAAGCTTCCAGGAGTTTTTCCAGCGCCGCCTCCCAACTGGGCAGGCCGTTGTGCGACTTGAATTGATACAGTTGATCGAACGCATCCTTCCGCAGGCAAAGCCAGGCTGAATTGGGATAATACATCTCCATCATCTGCTTCCACACGCTCACCGGCAGGCGGAAGGTCGCCTCTTTTTCCCAGGGAATCTGCGCGATTTGCAGGGTCTGATTCTCTCCAGCGTAGAAAACAGTGCCGCTGAAGAGCAGCGACAGCGGGACCTCGCCGTTTTCGAGGGCGTAGAAAAACTTCGAGGCGGCGATGTTGAAGTCAAAGCTGCACGGCACGGGGAGATCGACGACCGTGCTCGAGGTGAATGGCGGCACGACTACAGCGGCGTGGGTCCAGAGCATGGACTTGAGCGTCTGGCCCCAGCGCGAAGGTTCGCCGAATAAATCGAGGAGGCGCTCCTGCTCCGTCGTGTCATAGCGGCGGCGGGCTGCTTCGATGCGAATCTGGCAGCGCAGGACGATGGCCTGAATGGGTGCGCCGTTGGATTCGGAGATTTGCAGGGAGAAATTCAGGAGAGGCGACACCGCATGTGGCGCGGGCTGGGCGGAGACGACCTTGAAATTCAAATCAGGCATTCGCCGCCCCCGATTGCGATCTGTGCCTGGGCCGACCGCTGTTTGAGTTCGGCGAAAAAGTCGTTGATATGCCGCCAGACTTCGGTGCCGCCGGAGAGGCCGCGCCAATGGGAACGGATCAGGCCGACGAGTTTGAAGCAGGAGTCGATCGGCGCGCGATAATAGTCGCGAGTTGGGCCGACGCGATTGACGAGGAGGGCTTCAACATCCGGCTCGAACTCGCCGAGAATCGGGTTTGCCGCCGCCAGGTCGTGCCAGGCTTCGAGGCGCAAGAGGGATTCCGTCGCGCCCGCGGGGCTGGGATATGTCGCCACGATTCGCTCGGTTTGCGAACTGTTGTAGAAAAACGCGAGATTGATCGGCAGGTAGAGGCCTTCCCATTGCGCGTCGCTCATCTGGAAATCAGGCAGATATTGAATGATTCGCGGCACGCGGCGGTATCGAGCCGATGGATTCTCGCTGAACAGGATCGCACACGGCTGGCAGGCGCAGGAGAGCCGGCGCGTGGCGGGCTCGAGGAGGTGTTCGTGTTCGGGGGCGATCGCCTTGCCGCAGAGTTCACAGCGTTCTTCACTCGCGCGAGTTTCGACGAATTTGCGAAGGCCGGCAAGAGGAGGAAGCGAGGGTGCAAATGTGGTGGTCATCGTTATGCCGACAGAATGGGGAGCGCGAATCGGCCGGGTTGCGACGCCGCGATGATTGGCTCGTCGCTTACGACCTCGATTGCCGTCACCTCTGGAGCGCGCTGGTAAATCGCCTCTTCGATGGTCGTCTTGAGCGTGAAAGCTGATGATGGACAGCCGTGGCAGCTTCCGTGCAGGCGCAGGCGTACGGCGCCGTCATCAATCTCCACTAATTCAACGCTCCCGCCGTGCGATTTAAGCTTCGGGCCGACGTTTTCCAGCGCCTGGCGCACGCGCGTCTCAACATCCAGCGGATGGAGGTTGTAGAGGAGCAGGACGTTTTCGATTGCTTGGTCGCGCGCCAGGGAATCGATCAGCGCCTGTCCGGTTTCCGAGGTATTGGCCAAGTGCTCCAGGATTTTTTCGATTGCCGCGCCGTGCAGTTCCATGAGGATGCGCACGATCTCGCGGGTCTTGGCGCGGGCATTGGGGTCGGCGAAATTCTCGGCCTCCCTCAGCAGTCCGTCCATGCGGGCGAATTGCCGGCGAAAGTCGTTTTGCTCGGGGCTCATACGTGCGCTCCGAACATGGGGACGTGGCGGGTTTCGAGCAGTTTGCCGCCGCCGTGGTACATGTGAACGCCGCAGGGGAGGCAGGGATCGAAGCTGCGGACGGCACGCATGATGTCGATGCCCTTGAACTTGTCGGGGCCGTTTTCCTCGAAGATCGGGGTGTTCTGGACGGCGTCTTCATATGGGCCGGGGGTGCCGTATGAATCTCGCGGGCTCGCATTCCAGGGGGTGGGCGGATAGGGGTGATAATTGGCGATCTTTCCCTTGCGGATCACGACGTGATGCGAAAGCACGCCGCGAACGGCCTCGTGGAAGCCGCAGCCGATGGCTTCGTCGGGGACTTTGAATTCGGTCCAGGTCTTCGTGTTTCCCGCGTGAAGTTCGGCCAGGGCTTTCTCGACAAAGTGAAGAGCCGCCGCGGCGCAATAGGCCTGGAAATAGGTGCGGGCGCGATCGCGTTCGATGGCATTGCTCCATTTGGGGATATGCCACTCAAATTCCGCTTCCGGCTGCGACGCGGTTTTGGGCAGGTAGATCTTCACGCTCTGGCCGGTGGCTTTGATGTAGCCAAAGTCCACGATGCCGGCGAGCGCCGTGGTCCAGAGCCGAGCCAGCGGGCCGCCGCCGGTGTCGAGGGCGAGATGTTTGCCAGTGCGCTGGTCGAGCCAGCGCGGGGACATGACCCAACTGTATTTGTTCTTGAAGTCGCGCTTTTGCGGGCGCGGCGTGGTGGTCTGGTTCCAGGGGTGGCGGCGGTCGATGGGGTTGCCGAGCGGATCGGTTTTGACGAAAGTCTCGCCCTCTTCCCAATCGTCGTAGAACGAGCCGCCCAGGAGAATGCGCATGTTGAGGTTGATGTCGATGAGGTCGGTGGTGAGGAGTTCGCCGTCAACGACGACGCCGGGGGTGACGAACATTCCTTTGCCCCACTCGCCCATGCGCGCGTAGGTGTAATCGCAGATATCGGGATTGTTGAACGAGCCCCAACAGCCAAGCATGACGCGCCGGCGGCCGACTTCCTCGTAACCGGGGAGGGCGTCGTAGAAGAAATCGAACAGGTCGTCGTGCAGGGGGACGACTTTTTTCATGAACTCGACGTACTTCATCAGGCGCACGAGGTAATCGGTGAAGAGTTGCACGGTGGCGACCGTTCCGACGCCGCCGGGGTAGAGCGTGGAGGGGTGGACGTGGCGACCTTCCATGAGGCAGAACATCTCGCGCGTGAGGCGGCTCATGGCCAACGCCTCGCGGTAGAATTCGCCGGTGAAGGGGTTCAAGGCGCGCATGATGTCGGCGATGGTGCGGTATTTGTGAATGTCGGCGTGCGGGGCGGCGGTGCGTTCGGCTTTGGCGAAGACCGAGGGGTTGGTTTCGCGCACCATCTGCTCGCAGAAATCGACGCCGACGAGATTGTCCTGATAGATGTTGTGATCGAACATGTACTCGGCGGCCTCGCCGAGATTGATGATCCATTCGGCCAGCGGCGGCGGCTTGATGCCGAAGGCCATGTTCTGGGCGTAGGTGGCGCAGGTCGCGTGATTGTCGCCGCAGATTCCGCAGATGCGGCTGGTGATGAAGTGGGCGTCGCGCGGGTCCTTGCCCTTCATGAAAATGCTGTAGCCGCGGAAGATGGAGGAGGTGCTGTGGCATTCGGCGACGGTGCGGTTTTCAAAATCGATCTTGGTGTAAATCCCAAGGCTGCCGACGATGCGGGTGATCGGGTCCCAGGACATTTCCACGAGTTCGGTGGAGGGAGGCGGGATTTGCGCTGTCGCCGTGGCAATGCTCATCGAAAACCGTCCTTGCTGTTAGGCAACCTTGGGCGTTGCCGCGTCGATTGGCGAATGGTGATAAGTGGTCGGCTGATATCCGGTGGAAAGTTCACCCTTCTTATGCCGCCACTTGGGCTCCTTGTTGACCGATGCGTTGGTGAACGCGCGGAGCGAGCGGATGGTGCGGCCGTAGACCATGACCGCCTGCGTGGAGAGTTTGGCGCCGGGCGGCTCGTCCATGAAAGGCATGAACTTGTCGGGGAATCCCGGCATGGTGCAGCCGATGCAGATGCCGCCGACATTGGGGCAGCCGCCGATGCCGGCCATCCAGCCGCGCTTGGGGACGTTGCAATTGACGACCGGTCCCCAGCAGCCGAGCTTCACGAGGCATTTTGGAGAGCCGTATTCGTGGGTGAAATCGCCCTGCTCGTAATAGCCGGCGCGGTCGCAGCCTTCGTGAGCGGTTTGGGAAAACAGCCAGGTCGGCCGGAGATTGGAGTCCAGCGGAATCATCGGGGCCAGACCGGCAACCTGATACAGCAGGTAAAGCAGCGTCTCCATGAAGTTATCGGGCTGCACAGGACAACCCGGCACGTTGACGATGGGCAGGCCGCCGACCGATTTCCAATCCCAGCCGAGATAGTCGGCCAGGCCCATGGCGCCGGTCGGGTTGCCCTCCATGGCGTGAATGCCGCCGAAGGTGGCGCAGGTTCCGCAGGCGACAACGGCCAGCGCCTTGGGGGCGAGGCGGTCGATCCATTCGCACGTCTTGATCGGCTGGCCGGTGGTTTTATCAGTCCCCAGGGCGGCCCAGTAACCTTCGCTTTTGATGGTTTCGTTGGGGATGGAACCCTCGACGACCAGGATGAACGGATCGAGCCGGCCGGCTTCGGCTTCGTACCAGAACTTTAGAAAATCATCGCCGTTCTCGTAGGCGAGGACGGGATTGTGGAGATGAACTTTGGGGAGGCCCGGAATTGCGCCGGTGAGGATGTCTTCGATGCTCGGCTGCGTGGCGGCGGTGATGGAAACGGAATCACCGTCGCAGCTCAGGCCGGCCGTGATCCAGAGGATATGAATATCGCTGACCGGCGATGGTTTTTGCGTCTTGCGGCCGTAAGGAACAGCGTCACAAATCATGCGGATGCGTCCTTTCCGGCCCTCAATTGTGGGAGGCCCCGAAAGGGTATCGGCATTTGGCGGGGTAAATTCGAGGAAGCGTCTGGGCGAAAAAGGAAGAATGAACGCCGAGACGCAGAGACGCCGAGAAGACCAATTCAGAGTTTGGATTCTCGGACTCCGCTGCAATCCGAGCGATTAATGCGCTGTGGCCGCGCGGCGGCGGCGGCCGCTGAGGATGTAAATGGCGGCGCGGACTTCGAAGAGAGGATCGTCCGAGGCTTGGATGCCGTCTACGCCGGGGCGGGGGTCGAAAATCATCTTGCGCATTTCCGGATCGAGTTCGTTGACGTGCTTCGTGAGCGTGATGTTTCCGAATTCGACGGTCGGGCGATCGGCCGGCCAGGCGGCGGTGGCATCGGAGACGTTATCGCCCGGGTTGGCAAGCTGAACGGCGATGCGAATCTTCACCGGGCCGGCGGCGAGACGCTGGGGGAGTTCTTCCATCAGGAAATTGGGTGATTTCCTGGCGGCCTCTTCGTCGGTGAGATATTCGTTGCCGGCGTCGGGGAGGATTTTGTATTTGCCGTAGCGGCTCGACCCCGCCTGATTGGTAAAGCGGAACGCGGAGACGGCGAAGAAAGATTCGTGCGCGAAGCTGGTCGGAATCGGCTTGGGCATCTGCACAAACCGCAGTGCGGCGGGGTAGCTTCCAAGGAATGTTTCGATCGGCGTCGGGTGCGGCGCGGCCGGGCCGCTGGCGGCAATGGCGCGGGCGAAGGCGAGGAATTCTTCGCCGGTGCGAACGGGAAATCCGTCGGCGGAGTGAGCCACAATGTCCGTGTGAACGTGATCGGCCAGATTAAAGCGGATGCCGATGCCGCGCGGGCCGGCGCCCTCGGGGGCGTTGTCGGGAATCACGGGAACTCCCGCGAAATCAGAGAAGCGGACGATCACCGGCGTCGACGGGCGATTCGCGTGCGGGGCGCGAGTTAATTGCGCGGCCTGAGGCGTGGGCGTGAATGTTCCAGAGAACATGATTCCCTTGGCATGCACGGCGCGGAAGCCGGGGTGTAGGCCGAAGAGATTGTCGAGGGATTGGAGGAGGTCGTGGATGAGGGGATCAGTTGGCGTTGGAGTGGGCTGAGATGCATTAGCCATATTTTGTTGCTCCCGTGTGGTGACGGCGATGGTAGGAGGCTGCTAAGCGCGGGTCAAACTGTGTGCGACGTTGCGTGTCGAGGGGAATTCCTCGGCCCCTGCCGGGGCCGGTGCACCGATTCATCTGCTTCCACGGGTTACGCTTCGCTACACCCGTGGCTACACTCGTTCGCCCCGCGGGGGCGGCACCGGTCTGGCGGTACTGGAAAAATTGGCGGACCCCTGCGTTACAGCGCGGCTTTGGCTCAACAAATCCGCGGAAGCTGCTCGCCGGAGAGCATGGTGACGATGCGCTCGCCGCCAATGAGGGTGTTGAGGACCACCGATCCGGGGTGGTCGGCGACGATTTGGCCGATGATGGCGGCGTTTTTGCCCAGGGGATGCGATCGCATGGCGGCAAGGAGCGCCTCAGCGTCGGCGGCGGGGGCGACGGCGAGGAGTTTGCCTTCGTTGGCGACGTAAAGCGGGTCGAGGCCGAGCATTTCGCAGGCGGCCTTCACTTCGCGCTTGAGGGGCAGGGCCGATTCGCGGAGGCGCACGCCGACGGCGGAAGCGTCGGCGAGTTCATTCAGCGCGCTGGACACGCCGCCGCGCGTGGGGTCGCGCATGCAGCGGATACTGGGGCAGGCGGCGAGCATGGTTTGCGTCAGGCCGGCGAGGGAGGCGCTGTCGCTTTCGAGGACGGTTTCAAATTCGATGCCTTCGCGGACGCTCATGATGGCGATTCCGTGATCGCCGATGGTGCCGGAAACGAGGACCACATCGCCGGGGCGGGCTGAGGAGATGGAGAGTTTGCGGCCGGCGGGGAGAAATCCGATGCCGGTGGTGGTGATGAAGAGTTGATCGCCCTTGCCGCGATCGACGACTTTAGTGTCGCCAGTCACGAGTAAAACAGCGGCTTCGTCGCAGGCGCGCTTCATGGATTGCACGATGCGGCGCAGGTCTTCGATGGGGAGACCCTCTTCGAGGATAAAGGCGGCGGAGAGGAATTTCGGGGTCGCGCCGCCGACGGCGAGGTCATTGACGGTTCCGTGGACGGCCAGGGAGCCGATGTCGCCGCCGGGGAAGAAGAGAGGTTTCACGACGAAGGAGTCGGTTGTGAAAGCCAGTCGCATCGCGCCGGCGGAAGAGCCGTTGCCGGAGGTGAAGTCGCCGAGGGGCAACGCCGCCTGGTCTTCCATCGCGGCGAGGATTGGGTTGGAAAAGATCGGCAAAAAAACTTTGCGGATGAGATCGGCGGTGAGCGAGCCGCCGCTGCCGTGGCCGAGGAGAATGCGGTCGTAGCGGGATTGGGGGACGGGGCAGGCGCCGAATAGCTCGGCCGGGGAAACGGGACTGTCGGAGCTCATCGACCGGCTCCGATCTGGACGAGATCAGATTTTGCCGCGCCGGCTTTGGCAGATTTCGCCGCGACGCGACCGTAATTGAAATAAGCGGCGCAGGCGCCTTCGGAGGAAACCATGGTCGCGCCCAGGGGATTTTCCGGAGTGCACTGGACGCCGAACGCCGGGCAATCGTGCGGCTTTTTCAGGCCGCGCAGAATCTCGCCGCTGATGCAGATGCTCGATTCCTCGGTCTGGATGCTCTCGACGCTGAAGCGAAGTTCGGCGTCGAAGTCCGCGAATGCGGGGCGCAGGCGATAGCCGCTCATGGGAATCATCCCGACGCCGCGCCATTTGCGGTCGCAGACCTCGAAGACTTCGTCGATGAGCTTGCGCGATTGCAGGTTGCCTTCGCGTTTGACGGTGCGGCTGTATTGGTTTTCGACGGTGGCCTGGCCAGATTCGAGTTGCTTCACGGTTCGCAGAACGCCATCGAGCATGTCCACGGGTTCAAAGCCGGTGATGACAATCGGCACATTAAATTTTTTCGCGAGAGGCTCGTATTCCTCAAAGCCGACGACAGTGCAGACGTGGCCGGGGCCGAGGAAAGCCTGCACGCGATTGCCCGGGGATTGCAAGATGGCGGTGATCGCGGGAGGGACGAGCACATGCGACACGAGCACGCTGAAGTTATTCAGTTTGCGGTGGCGGGCCATCCAGACGGCCATGGCGTTGGGCGGCGCGGTCGTTTCAAAGCCGATGGCGAAAAAGACAACTTGTTTTTGCGGATTGGCGGCGGCCAGATTTACCGCGTCCAGGGGCGAATAGACGATGCGGACATCGGCGCCGTGAGATTTAAGCTGCAAGAGATCGCCCTTGGAGCCGGGCACGCGGAGCATGTCGCCGAAGGAGCAGAACATCACGTCGGGGCGGGAGGCAATGGAGTGGGCCTTGTCGATCATCTCCAGGGCCGTCACGCAAACGGGGCAGCCGGGACCGTGGACGAGTTCGATGCCTTTGGGGAGGATTTCGTCGATGCCGTATTTGACGATGGTATGCGTCTGGCCGCCGCAGACTTCCATGATCGTCCAGGGGCGCGTGGTCGCCTTCGCTATCGCCAGGGCAAGCCCCCGCGCGGTATCGGCGTCACGAAATTCATCGAGGTATTTCATGCGATAAACCTTGTTAAGAGGCCCTCGCTAAGAAGACGGCGACGTTGGCGCGCCAAGCTCGTCGAGTTGCTGCATTTCTTTGAGATAGGCGAAGACCTGCTGCGCCTCGGCTTCGTCGATTTGCGACAAGGCAAAGCCGACATGGACGAGGACGTATTGGCCGATCTGCGCGTTGGGGACGTGTTCGAGGCAGACCTGGCGCGTGATGCCGCTGAAATCGACCTTGCCCATGAGCACGTCATGCTCGCGGAAGGTGGCGATTACTTTGCCAGGTATGCCGAGGCACATTGCTCGTCTCCTTTTTTGGCAGCCTCTAGCCGGCGCGATCCATCGATGCGGCAATGGCCAGTTGGCCCAGGCTCAGGCCCCCGTCGTTGGGGGGGACCTTTTCATGACGGTACACGGTGTACCCCTGCTCACGCAATCGGCTGATTGTTTGCTCCGTCAAGAGGGTATTCATAAAAACGCCGCCGCTCAAGACGACCTGGGAAATCCCAGCGGGGCTGTGAATGCGATTATTCCTTGGCGAGAAGGAGGAACCCTCACCCCAGCCCTCCCCCTGAGTACATGGGGAGGGGGAAATCGGGGACGACGCGCTGATGGCGGCGCAGACGGCGGCGATGATCTCCACCAAGGTTGTATGGAAACGGCGGGCGATGGTGGCGGACTGTGTGCCGGAATCGACGGCGGCAGCAATGGCGCGGATGAGGGGACGGGTGTCTACGGCAAGTGGGCAATCGCCGGAGTTTTGCGTGGCGGCGATTTCAAACGGATAGGAACCATCGGCTTGGCAGCTCTGGGCGAGCCACTCTAATTGCATGGCGGCCTGGCCTTCAAAGGTGGCGATGTCGCGGATGCCAATGAGCGATGCGACGGCATCGAATAACCGGCCGCAACTGCTGGTGAGCGGAGAATTGAGCTTTTTCTCGATCATGCGTTCGACGGTGTGCCGCGAGGTGGAATCAATGCGGCGTTCGAGGGCGCGGCAGGTCGCCTGGGCGTCAATCAGGTGCGAGAGGGCCATCCGCCACGGCTCGCGGGCGGCGCGGTCGCCGCCGGGGAGGGGGACGTAGCGCAGATGCGCGGCGCGACGGAAGGTCCGATAATCGCCGGTCAGGAATTCGCCGCCCCAGATGGCGCCGTCGGTGCCGAGGCCGGCGCCGTCGAAACTGATGCCGATGACCGAGCCCGTTAGAGCGTGCTCGGCCATGCAGCTTGCCATGTGGGCGTGATGATGTTGCACGGGGATGAGGCGAATTTCCGATTCGGCGGCGCGCTTCATGGCGTATTGCGTGGCGGCGTAATCGGGATGGAGATCGTGGGCGATGCATTGCGGTTGGATCGAAAAAAGCTGCTCGAAGAGGGCGATGTCGCGTTCGAAAGCGACCGACGCGCGGTAATGATCGAGGTCGCCGCCGTGGTGGCTGAGGATGGCGCGGCGCTGGGTGCCCAGGGCGAAGGCGGATTTGAGTTGGCCCCCTACCGCGAGGATCGGCGCGGGGCATTCCATCGGGAGGGAAATCGCCTCGGGGGCGTAGCCGCGCGAACGACGAATCGGCGAGGGTGTGTTGCCGATCATGCGCATCACTGAATCGTCGCAGCGGACGTGAATGGGGCGATTGTGGGTCAGGAAGAGGTCGGCAATGCCGTTTAGGCGTTCGATGGCGTCGGGTTCGTCGATGGCGATGGGTTCATCGGATTGGTTGCCGCTGGTCATGACGAGGGGGCGGCCGTGCACCTCGGCGAAGAGCAGATGATGCAGCGGCGTGTAGGGGAGCATGATGGCGAGGAAGGGATTTCCGGGGGCGACGTCGTACGCTATCAACTCTGGTCCCCTCTCCATGTACTGAGGGAGAGGGCTAGAGTGAGGGTTGTCTTTTGATTTGGTAGAGCCGCTCGGTGCGCGGGAAGAACCCTCACCCCGGCCCTCTCCCTGAGTACATGGAGAGGGGGGAAATGCGAACCGTTTGCGGAGCAGTACGGCGGGGCGCGCCGGGGAACGGAGCAGCGCCTCCTCGGGTTCGTCTATTTCGCAGAGCGCACGGGCGGCGGCGACATCCTGGACCATCAGGGCCAGGGGCTTTTCCTCACGATGTTTTCGGCGGCGAAGCTCGGCGACGGCCGCGGCGTTGGTTGCATCGCACGCCAGGTGATAGCCGCCAAGTCCCTTGAGAGCCCCGATTTTCCCTTCGACAATTGCGGCGGCGAATGCGGCGATTGCGTCAACGGAGTCGATCGACTTGCCGCCGGCGTCCCATAACTCCACGCGCGGCCCGCAGACCGGGCAGGCAATCGGCTGCGCGTGGAAGCGGCGATCGAGCGGATTTTCATATTCGGCACGACAGGACGGGCACATGGCAAACCCGGCCATCGTGGTGCGGGCGCGGTCGTAGGGAGCGCCGGTGACGATCGTCAGGCGCGGCCCGCAATTGGTGCAGTTGATGAAGGGGTAGTGATAGCGGCGATCGCGCGGGTCCCATAATTCGGCGAGGCAGTCGTCGCAGGTGGCCACGTCGGGCGAAATGGCAATCGCAGTTGAGCCGGAGGAGTCGCTGGATTCGATGGTGAAGGCGCGCTCGCCGCGGGGAGTCCTTGAACGCGAGGAAATTTTTTCGATCCGCGCCAGGGGGGGAAGCTGATTCGTCAGATCGGCAAGAAACCGCTCCACGCCGGATGAGTCCCCTTCGATTTCGATCTCCACGCTGCCGCTGCGGTTACGCACAAAGCCGGCAAGCTGAAGGCGCTGGGCCAAGCCGTAGACAAAGGGCCGAAAGCCCACGCCCTGCACGGTTCCCTCGATCGTGATGGCGCGGCGTTCCATAAGACCTTTGCTGTGACGGTGATGACGGATGGGGATGGTAGTCGGTGGCCGCGGCTTGCTCAAGAAAACGGGGTATTGGCGCTGGTTATCATGCGCGTCGCGGCCAGCCCCCTCCTTGATCCTCCCCCGGCTTACCGGGGGAGGAGATAGATTCGCGCTTGGAAGAAGTGACGAGGCACAAACGTCCGGCAATTCCACCGGCCATTCAGGAGGGCCTCTTATTCTCCGAAGAAATAACGGCGGATAGCGCACCCACACGGGTAATCTTGTGATGCGCGAGTCACGGTCTTTTTGGGCAATCACGATTGCATGAGTAACTCGCCGTTTTTATTGGATGAGCGCGAGGCAACGGCCCTCCTGATGGAGATGGCCAATTTCGCCGGTCCGATTCCGCGCCCGCCGGGCGACTTGGCGCCAGCAGAGGCGAGGGATGAAGCCGCGGCGGTAAAGCCCAAAAAGGGGTGGCAGCCTGATCTTCGCTACCGTTCGCTGGTGGAAAAACTGCCGGTCGTGACATTCATGGCCGGGTTGGACGACAGCCTTCAGGAACTGTACATCAGCCCACAGATCGAATCGCTGCTGGGATTCACCCAGGACGAATGGCTGGAAAATCCCTTCCTGTGGTTCCGCCAATTGCATCCGGAGGATCGCGATCGCTGGTGCTCGGAATTCGCGCGCACCTGCGCCACGGGGGCGCATTTCCGCGCGGAATATCGCCTGCTGGCGCGCGATGGGCGCGTGGTGTGGATTCAAGGCGAATGCCAGGTGATCCGCGACGAGGCGGGCCGGCCCGCGTATTTGCAGGGGATCGCCTTTGACATCAGCCACATCAAACAGGCGGCCTTGCATCAGGAGGAGAAGCTGGCGGCGGAGTCGGCGAGCCGGGCCAAGAGCGAATTCCTGGCGCGCATGAGCCACGAAATCCGCACGCCGCTGAACGGCGTGGTGGGAATGATCGATCTCCTCAGCGCGACCGACCTGACGGATATTCAACAGCGCTATGCGCAACTGGCGCGCGACGCGGCGGATTCGCTGCTGCGGGTCATCAACGACATCCTGGATTTCTCCAAGATCGAAGCGGGGAAGGTGGAGATCGAGGCGATTGAGCTGGACCTTCCGCGGCTCATTGAAGACCTGACCAGCCTTCTGGCCCCGGTGGCGGCGAAGAAGAATCTGCGGCTGGAGTGCCAAATCGATGGGCAGGTTCCGCGGCGTCTGCTCGGCGACCCGGGCCGCATCCGGCAGGTGCTGACGAATCTGGTCAACAATGCGCTGAAGTTCACGCAGCGCGGATCGGTGCAGATGGCGGTGGCGGTGGAAAAGATCGAGGATGGATCGGCGATGCTGCGGGCGCACGTGCAGGACACCGGGATCGGCATACCGGCCGACCGCGTGAGCCGGCTGTTCCAGAGTTTTTCGCAGGTCGATTCGTCGACGACGCGAAAATTCGGGGGCACGGGGCTGGGTCTGGCCATCTCGAAGCAACTTGTTGAACTCATGGGCGGCAAGATCGGCATCGAAAGCAAGGAAGGGCATGGAACGACGTTCTGGTTCACGTTGAAACTGGCTGTTGTTTCCGCGGAACACCCG